>CAZKQE010000021.1:0-15218 GCA_964554725.1 uncultured bacterium | reverse complement strand
TTCCATGCCGCCAAGATCCGCCTGCCGCAGATGCTCACCCACCTCGGCGAGGGGCTCCACGCCGGCGAGGCGATCGGCGGCACCGGCATCAAGCTGCTCGACCTGTGCATGCGCTGCGGCAACTGCGAGGAGGTGTGCCAGGCCGGGATCCCCCACCTGCCGCTCTACGAGGCCATGCAGGGCGCCACCGAGCGGGCCGCGACGCTGGCGCCGACCCGGGACGCGCGCCGCGAGCGCCACCTGGCGATCCTCGGCGCGGTGCGCGGTTCGAACGCCTACGCGCGCGACTTCCTCGACATCCGCCCGGGCGCCTACCAGCGCCGCACGCCGGCCTCGCTGCCCGGTGTGGACCGCTTCCTCCTGTTCCGCGCCGAGAACGACGCGGGGCCGGCCGCCACCTGCATCCACTGCGGCGCCTGCGTCGCGGTGTGCCCGACCGGCGCCAACCGCGAGTACGAGCACGACGACCTTCGCCGCATCACGACCGACGGCTCGCGCTGCATCGGCTGCGGCACCTGCGTCGAGATCTGCCCCGCCAACCTCGCCAACGGCGGGCAGACCCTGCGCGTGATGGAGGCGCCGGCGCAGGACTGGTTCGTGGCGCTCGATGAGATCGAGCAGGCGGGACGCGGATGAGCGCCACCCTCGACCGTCCGCAGGGCATGCGCGACCGTGACGGCGCCGGCCGCGACGGGGCCGCCGACCCGGCCCGGCTCGCGCTGTGGGAGGAGTTGCTGACGCTGATCGTGGACCCGGCCGCCCCGCGCGTCGGCGAGAAGCCGCGGCGCGTGCTCTCGCGCCTGCTCGAGCGCGCGGGCATCGAGGAGCGGCGGTTCTGGGAGCTGAGCCGCGCCCAGCGCGGCCGGCTGTTCCTCGCCCGCTACTCGCGGCTCTCGCGCGACATCCCGGCGCTCGAGATCACCTCGTTCGACATCGACAAGGTGCTCAAGGAGCGCTTCCGCCAGGAACCCCTGACGCTCGGCGCCGCCTGGCACTACGGCTTCTGGCGCTCCTACTTCTCGCACGCCGCGATCACCCACCCCGCCAACGACGGGCTGCGCGAGGAGTTCTCGACCGCCTGGGACATCGTTCGCAAGCAGCCGGCGGTGCTGTTCCGCACCGGCGAGGGCCAGACCCGCACGCCGCTCCGCTCCGTGCGCATCGACATGCCGATGATCGTCGGGCCGCTGCCGCACAGCGACGGCTTCCGGATGGAGCGCGCCTGGCTCGAGGCGATCGCCGCCGCCGACCCGGACGCGGACCTGCACACCCGCTCGCTGGTGGTGGTCGAGGCGGACCGCGCGATCGCCCACCACGACGCCTTCCTGCCCCACGCGGCGGACGTGATGCTGCGCCTGGCGCCGCGTCACTGCGATCGGCTCGCGGCCGACGACGCGCCGGGGCGGGCGCTGCGGTCGCTGCTGGCGGCCGGCCGGGTGGCCGAGATCGAGTGGAGCGCCGGGCTCGCCGCCGCCGCGGCGGCCGTGCGGGCGGTCAATCCCGAGCTGCTGCTCTCGGTCCACCTGCGCTACGGCGAGGGCTTCTGGGAGGCGCTGGAGGCGGCGGTGCGGCTCGACGGTGTGGCGATGATCCATTACCAGTCGGCGGGGGAGAAGTCCTACCGGCTGACGCCGCGGATCGACACGTTCCTCAAGGCGCGGCTGATCCGCGCCCGCGTCCAGCTGGTCTCGGCCGGCGGCGACAGCGACACGCAGTCGTCGGCGGCGACCGTGTACGAGGCCGTGCTGCTGGGGGCCAACGGCGGGGCGATGACCCATCTCGCCGAGCTGGCGCTGCTGCCCGAGCTGGTGGACGTCCACCACGGCGCGCCGCTGGCGCCGGCGCTGGCCGCGCTCGCGGAGCGCGACCCGGCGGAGCTGCGGCGCATGGCGCTCAACACGCTCTCCTGCTGGCAGCACAGCATCCTCGACTTCCTCTCCTGCATGGGCATCGACGACATCCAGAAGACCTCGGGCAACACGATGGCGATCACGATGACCGAGGACTGGGTGCGCGAGGTGGACGCGCTGGCGACGCCGGAGTTCGGGGCGGTCAACTTCGAGCTGAACGAGCGCCGCATCGCCGCCGAGCCGGTGCCGGAGTCGGTGCGCGAGCGCTTCCAGGTGTCGTCGCTGCTGGGGCAGCTCGAGCCCGACCTGCCGCTGGTCCACGCCGCGCGCTCGATGGCCCACCACGACGCGAGCTGGCATCTCGAGAACACGAACCGCAGCCTCAACGCCGACTTCCTCGAGGTCATCTACCGCATGGCCTCGGGGGCGATGCCCACCGCCGACGACTTCTTCATGGTCGGCGACATGGGCCCGCTCTCGCTCGACCACGTGCGGCTGCGGCTCTCGCGCGCCTCGCTCGAGTGGTCGCTCGAGCGGCTCCACCGCGACCCGGCGCTGCTCGACTACGTCTCGCTCGCGGTGCCGCGCGGGTTCCTGCGGCCGGGCGCCGTGCCGGCGCGTGCCGCCGTGACCGTGCACGCGAGCCCCGACGGCCCGGCGCTGGCGTCGTTCACCGCCGACGCCCGCGGCGGCTTCGAGGTACGCCTGCCCGCCGGGCACGAGGTCGAGCGCGCGGTCGCGGGCGACGCCCCGCTGTGGCTGGTCGCCCGCGACGGCGAGGCGGCCGTCGCGCGCGCGGCCGTCGCGCCGGTCGAGCTGGCGGCCCGCGACCACGGCGGGCACGGGCTCTCGGTGGCGCGGGCGTCGCGCGACGGCGCGATCACCGTGCGGCGCGAGCCGACCGGCGGCGGCATCGTGCTCTCGGGGTTCGGGTTCCGCGAGCCGATCTGGCACGGTCCGGTCGGGCACGCCAGCATCTCGCTCGGGGCCGCCTCGGAGGACTTCCTCAGCGCGCGCATCGAGGGCAACGCCGGGCTGGCGATGACCTCCTCGGGCGAGGGCGGGCCGATCCGGCTGGCGGCCGACGAGGACTGGAAGTGGCAGAGCATGCAGGCGGCGAGCGGCCACTTCGGCATCCACGCCGCCGACCTGCGCCGGGTGCGCGACGTCGAGATCAAGATCAACCAGGGCGCCAAGCCCGGCAAGGGCGGCCGTCTCTCGGGCGCCAAGGTCACCAGCACGGTGAGCCGCGCGCGCAACATCCCGGTCGGCACCGACGCGCTCTCCCCCGATCCCAAGCACGACATCTACTCGATCGAGGACATGCCGGCCGAGGTGTGGCTGTGGCTCCTCTACCACAACCACTGCGGCATCAAGATCACCGGCTCCAACTACACCCGCTACGTGGCCGCCGGGATGTGGTCGAACTTCGTCGTCGACTACCTGCTGGTGGACTCGGGGCTGGGTGGCTCGGGGAACTACCACGCCGACTCCTCGCACGTCGGCTGGCCCGACGTCTTCCGCACCATCCTCCACACCCACCACGCGCTGGTGAACGAGAAGGTGGACCTCGACCGTACCGGCGTGCTGCGGACGATCCGTGACCTGAACGGCGTGCCGTTCGGCGCCGGCGGCGGCACGCGGCTGTTCGCCTCGGGCGGGCTGCGCGGGGAACTGGACATGCTCAAGGTGCTGATCGCCGGCGCCGACGGCCTGGTCGAGGCGAGCATCGGCAAGGCGGTGGCGTTCGGCTGCAACCAGTGCGGCAACTGCCATCTCGACTGCCCGCGCGGCGGCATCACGACCAAGCCCGAGCTGACGATGCAGAACGACCGCCGGCTCATGCGGAAGCGGTTCCGCAACTGGACGGTGCTCAACCTGGTCAAGCTGGCGGTGCTGGTGGACGCGCTCAACCGCGAGAGCGGTGCGCTCGACGAGGACGGCGGCGAGGCGGTGCCGGAGCGGATGCTGCGCGACCTCCGGCAGCTGCGCGGGCGCACCGACCTGCTCGAGATGCCGCGGCATCCGTCCCGGAACGGCGCCGGCGACCCGCCCGCGGCCGTCGCGGCCGAACACGACTCCTGCCGCGTGGGCTCGCTCGCGGTCTCCGAGCCGGTCACCGTCGCCGCCATCTGGGAGGCCGCCTGCCGCTCGTACAACGGCGGGAACAACCGCGGCGGGGGCATCGACTTCGCCGGCTTCGCGCCGGCGCCGGTGCGCGAGAAGACCTGCCTCATCCTGAACACGATCGGCCCCGACCGCGGCGAGAGCCTGAAGGCGATGCTGGGTCACCTCGCCGGCTGCCGCTTCTTCGACGCCGCCGGGGTCGAGCACTCGCCGGACGGCGTGCTGCGCCGGCTGGACGCGTTCCGGCTGCCGGTGCGCGCGAAATATGCGGGGGCGGAAGGCTGGCGGCGCGCCGACCTGCGCGAGGATCCCGGCGACTTCCACATGTTCTTCGTCGAGCTGAAGCCCGAGGTGCTGAAGCGCTACGGCCGCGCGCTGGTCCGCAGTCCGCACTGGCTGCAGCGGCGCACGAAGTACGGCGACATCCCGGACGGCGTGCTCGAGATCTCGCTCGAGAGCTTCGAGGCGGCGATCGCCGCCGGGATCGAGACCGCGGTGTCGCTGTCGGGCGGCGCGGCGTTGAGCGAGCGGCTGGTGGACTTCGCGGTGGATGTGCGCGAGGAGTACTTCTCGGCGCTCGCCCACCTGCTCGACTCGCGCTACTACCGCACGCACCTGCCGGCCGGCGAGGCCCCTCCGGCGCGCAAGTATTCGGCCAAGCGCCGCGGCTACGTGGTCTCGATCGGCGAGGACCTCGGGGCGATCAAGATCTCGGGCTGGACCCACACGATCCCCGAGTACTTCGACTTCGACCGTCTCTGGGCCGACTATCCGGGTGTCGGCGAGGGCGGCGTCGAGCTGACGGTCAAGGGGCGCACCTTCCGCTCGACCGCACTCCACGCGCACGTGTGGGGCATGCACCACCGCTATCCCACGAACTCTCCGGCGATCGACGCCGAGGGTCGCGGCAACCCGGCCGGCGCCCATCCGTTCAAGGCCTACAACGTGCTCCTCATGCACAACGGCGAGCAGGTGGCGGTCGACTCGACCTCGCCGTTCCTCAACGAGTACGGCTACGTCCACGCCGACCCGTCCATGGGCGACGGCGCCGAGCACTACCACGGCGACTCGATCTACGAGCGCAAGGCGCTCACCGACACCGAGTACGCCGCCTACCTGGTGGACTTCACCCGGCGCGTGCTCGGGTTCACCACCGAGGAGGCGACCCAGGTCATCTCGCCGATCACCGGCCTCGACCTCGAGGCGATGGACCCGGACCGGCGGGCGAAGCTCGCCCTGCTGATGACCAACTACGTGCAGCTCACCCCCACCGGCCCGTACAAGTTCACGATCGTCGAGTCGCGCCGGCGGGGCGAGGGCCGGGTCGTGGGGTTCCGCGAGAACATGGACATCAAGTTCCTCCGCCCGCACGAGATCATCGCCTCGGTGGACACCGCCGAGGGCGGCGTGCACGCGGTGGCGAACGGCAGCGAGGCCAAGATCGCCGACAGCATGCTGCGGGTGCTCCACCAGCAGGGGGTGCTGGGCGACGCCGCCGCCGACCTGCGGTTCAACATGCGGCCCGGCGGCAACCCGGGGCGCCGCGACTTCGGCGGCGTGTTCGAGGCGTTCACCTCGCCCGGCGCCGGCCGGCTCGAGCTGCGCAACCGGTTCGGCGAGACCGTCCCGGTCGAGCGCGCGGGAACCAAGGTGGACCTGGCTCCGCCGCTCGACGAGGTCGAGCACGTGGCCGACGGGGCGTGGAAGGCGTCGGTGCGCGAGAAGCTGGCCCAGCTCGCCCGCGCGCTGGCCGGCGCGGGCGGCGCCAGCGCCGGGCGCCTGTTCGGCCCCGACGACCCGCTGCCGGCGCCGGCGAACGGGCTCATCGAGGCGACGCTGGCGGGCGCGCAGGGGCTCTCGTTCGCGGACTACCGGTTCCTGACCGAGCGCGCGCTGCCCGACTTCGCCGCCGGCGGCGAGGCGCAGCGGGCGGCCGCGCTGCGGATCCTCACCGAGCTGCGCAAGCGCCTCGCCTTCGTCGACCTCGGCGTGAAGTCGCTGTCGAGCATGGAGTACCTGACCGACGGCGGTCGCGCTGCCGACGGCTCGCCCGAGGGCGGCATCTACCGCGTGCTCGACGCCGTCACCCCGCTCCACGCCGCGCTCGGCGCATCCCCGCGCGGGGCGGTGCGCTACGGCCGGCTCACCCTCGCCACGCGCGACGACCTCGCCCCACCCGGGGACGCGGCGCGCGACGTGCTGGTGCTCGACTTCACCGGCTTCGAGGGCGAGTCGTTCCACCTGGACTCGGCCTCGCGCATCGTCAGCGAGGCGGTGCGCATGGGCTGGCGGCACCTCGTCGGGTACGGCTTCGGCGGCGGGCCGCGCTACGTCGGCACCAACCTGCCGGGTCCGGACGGGGGTGCGGCGCGCGGCGTGGTGCTCGAGCTCTACGGGCGCGAGTTCGGCGACTTCTTCGGCGCGCTGCTCGAGGGCGCCGAGATCTGGGCCTACGGGCAGGGGCAGAGCCACTGGGCGATGAAGGCCGACTCCGGCTACGTGTTCGTGCTCCAGGACGGACTCAACACCAACGCCTACGCCGCCCACGGCGGCACGCTCAGCATCTGGAACTCGGGCTCGCGCTTCGCCGTCGCCGGCCAGAACAAGGTGACGCTCGGTGACGGCGCGACGCCGGCGCCGGGCCTGAGGACCATCCATTTCGGCTCGCCCAACGAGTACGCGTTCGAATATCTCATGTCGGGCGGCGACAACTCGCTCCACGTGGTGATGGGGCTGGAGAAGCCGGACGCGCGCGGGGAGCTGCGCCTCAAGTCCAAACCCTACGGGGGCAAGTTCTTCATGTCGGGTGCGGCGGCGGGACGGGTGTTCGTGTTCGACCCGCTGGTGCGGCTCGACCCGGCCCAGTATCACGGCAACGTGCTCACCGCCATCGTGCCCGAGGAATGGGCCAAGGACCTGGCGCCGTTCGTCGGCCGCGAGGCGCGCCGCCGCGGGCTGCCGATCCGCATCGAGGGCGAGCACATCACCGTGCGCCTCGACGGGCAGTGGCAGCGCTGGCGGTACGACGAGGCGTTCGCCAAGCTCATCCCCATCAAGGTGGCCAAGGCCGCCCAGCTCCAGGGCGTGGCGCCGCCGGCGCTGGTGCAGATGGGCGGGGAGTAGGGATCGGCCTTAGTATCCCCGCATGATCCGCCTCCACCAGCTCGCCAAGTCCTACGGCACGCAGCAGGCCGTGCGCGGGATCGACCTCGAGATTCCCACCGGGCAGCTCGTGGGACTGCTCGGGCCCAATGGCGCGGGCAAGTCCACGACCATCAAGATGCTCACGGGCATGCTGGAGCCGACCTCGGGGTCCGCCGAGGTCGAGGGCTTCGACATCGGCCGGCAGCCGCTCGAGGTCAAGCGCATCGTCGGCTACGTTCCCGAGTCCGGCGCGGTGTTCGAGGCGCTGACGGCGCTCGAGTTCCTGCGCTTCGTCGCCGCGCTCTACCACATCCCGGCGGACGAGGCGGAGATCCTGATCGCACGGTTCGCCGGGTTCTTCGACCTCGACGCGGACACCATGTCGGGCAAGCCGCTCTCGGCGTTCTCGAAGGGCATGCGGCAGAAGGTGGTCATCACGTCGGCGCTGCTCCACAATCCAAGAGTCGTGTTCTTCGACGAGCCGCTCAACGGCCTCGACGCCAACGCCGCGCTCTCGTTCAAGACGCTGATCACGACCCTCGCGCGTGAGGGCAAGACGATCGTCTACTGCTCGCACATCCTGGACGTGGTCGAGCGGGTGTGCGAGCGGGTGGTGATCATCCACGAGGGGCGCATCGTCGCCGACGGCACCGCGCGGGAGCTGTGCGAGCGCGCCGGCGTCGCGACGCTGGAGGGCGCGTTCAACCGGCTCACGGCGACCGAGAACCTGCTGGCGCGGGCGGAGGAGTTCGCCCGCGCGCTGTCCCGGTGACGGGGCCGGCGCCGGACCGGGCGCAGGTCCGGGCGCTCCTGCTCGCCACTTTGCGGCGGGCCGTGCGCGGGGGCGGCGCGGCCGGGCGGCGCGGCCACCCCCGCGGCCTCGCGTTCCTCATCTTCACCTACGGGGTGATGGGCCTGGTCCTCGGCATGCTCCCGTTCGTCCGCGTGGACGCCTTCACCTTCAGCCTCGTCATCTGGTCGGCGACGTTCATGATGGCCGGCATGACGATGGTCGCCGAATCGAGCACGCTGCTGTTCGACCCGACGGACAACGACATCCTCGGCCATCGCCCCATCCACCCGCGCACGCTGCTCACCGCGCGCGCGCTGGGACTGGTCTCGCTGGCGCTGGTGCTGGGGCTGGCGCTCAATCTGGTGCCGGCGGTGACCGGGGCCTTCGCCCGCGGCTCTCGGCCCTGGTTCCCGCTCGGCCATCTCGTCGTCCTGCCGGTGGTGGCGGCGTTCGCCGCCGGTACGGTGGTGTTCGTGTACGCGGCGCTGGCGCGGCTCGTGAGCCGGCGCACGTTCGACGCCGTCGTGTCGTGGACCCAGGTCGCGCTCTCGGTGCTGCTGATCGTGTCGTACCAGGTCGTGCCGCGGCTGATGGACCGGCTCGAGGGGTTCCGGCTCGACGCGGCGCATCCGGCGCTGCTGCTCGCGCCGCCGACCTGGTTCGCCGCGCTGTCCATGGTGGTGCTGGGGATCGACACCGGCGCCCGCGCGTGGACGCTGGCGGCGCTGGCGGTCGGGGTGACCGCCGCACTCGCCTGGGGGGCGCTGCGCTTCCTCGCCGCGGGGTACGCCCGCCAGGTCGCGGCGCTCAGCGAGGCGGCGGTCCCGGAGCGTGCCCCGCGAGCGGTGCGCGGCGGGCGCACGTGGGCCGACGCCCTGCTCGTCGCCGCGCTGCGCGACCCGGTCGAGCGTGGGGCGTTCCGGCTCGCGCGCGCCTACCTGGCCCGCGACCGCGACATGCGCATGCGCATCTACCCGTCGCTGGCGCTGGTGGTCGTGTTCCCGGTGCTGGCGGTCCTCGACCGCGAGCGCACGGCGAGCTTCGGCGCCATCATGACCATCTTCATGCTGGGGACGCTGCCGGCGACGGCGATGATGACCTTCAAGATGAGCCCCCATCACGCGGCCGCCGAGCTGTTCCGCTACGCGCCGCTCCACGGCACCGCGCCGGTGTTCCATGGGGTACGCAAGGCGATGCTGGCCCTGCTGGTGGCGCCGGGGCTGCTGGTGGGGGGCGCCATCCTGTGGATCGGCAGCCCCGACCACCACGCGCTGCGGCTGGTGCTGCCGGCGCTGATCGCGATCCCCACCCTCTCGCTGCTGGACGGGCTGGCCGGGGACTACCTGCCGCTCTCGATCCCCCCGGCCGGGGGACGGCAGGGGGCGGTCCACGTCGGCATGCTGCTGTTCGGTTTCGTCGTCCTCGCCTCGTTCGCGCTGCTCGCCGCGCTTGCGGACGCGCGGGGCTGGTTCTGGCCGATGCTGGCGGCGGAGGCGGCGGTGCTGGCGGTGGTCCACCCGCTCATCCTGCTGCGGATCCGACGGCGGCCGATGGGTCGCGGGAGGGAGTGAGATGGCGAAGCGGGAGAAGCGCCGCTGCATCTGGGCGCCGGCGGCCAAGCCGCTCTACGTGGCCTACCACGACGAGCAGTGGGGGGTGCCCGAGCACGACGACCGCATGCTGTTCGAGATGCTGATCCTCGAGGGCGCCCAGGCCGGGCTCTCGTGGGAGACCATCCTGAACAAGCGCGCCGCCTATCGCCGCGCCTTCGACCGGTTCGACCCCCGCAGGGTGGCCCGCTACGACGCCCGCAAGGTGCGATCGCTGCTCGCCGACGCCGGCATCGTCCGCAACCGGCTCAAGATCGCCGCCGCGATCACCAACGCGAAGGCGTTCCTCGCCGTGCAGGAGGAGTTCGGGAGCTTCGACGCCTATCTCTGGCGCTTCGTGGGCGGGCAGCCGATCCGCAACGCGTGGAAGCACCACCGCGAGATCCCGGCGCGCACCGAGGTCTCCGACGCGCTGAGCCGCGACCTGCGGCGCCGCGGGTTCACCTTCGTGGGCTCCACGATCTGCTACGCGTACATGCAGGCCTGCGGCCTCGTGAACGACCACGTCACCGGTTGCTTCCGTTACCGGGAGGTGGGGCGGCAGGCGGTCCGCGGCTCCGGAGGCTCCCGCCGTATCCGCTAGCCCGGCGGCCGGGGTGGCCCCTCGCCGCGCAGGAGGCGGATCACCATGCCGCGGCGCCGCAACTCGAGCACCGGGCGGCGGGCGGCGCCCCAGGACTCCTTGAACTTGATGAGTCCTTCGGCGTCGGGTGGCGAGGCGCCGAGGTTGTACTCCCGGTAGCCGGCGGCACAGAGGTCGGCCATGACGCGCGCGATCGCGATGTGGTTGGGGCGCAGGTCCAGCTTGCGGTCGTCCGAGACCGTGAGCCAGTTGATCGCGGTGCCGCGATACGTGAAGTGCAGGCTGCCGCCGATCGGCTGCCCGCGGTGCTCGACCAGGTCGTAGCGCGCGAGCCCCTCCGGCACCAGGCTGCGGAAGATGCGCTGGTAGAGCGAGTGCGGCTTGGGGAGGCCGCCGAGCCGGCGCACCGTGCGCACCGCCAGGGCGTGGTAGGCGCGCACGCCGCGTGCGTCGGTGACCGGACGCACGGTGACCCCCTGCTCCTCGGCCTGCCGGACGCGCGAGCGGATGGAGTGGGGGAGCGATTCGAGGATCGCGGCGAAGTCGGGCGCGAGCGGGCGCACCTGGGTGAACCCGTCGGTCGCCACCAGGTCGGCCGGCAGCTCGTCGCGGCGGCCCTCGTACCAGGTGAGCTCCGAGAGCATCACCCACGCGTGGCGGACGAGTTGGGCGTAGCCGTCGAGCAGGAGCCGGCGCACGCCGGCGGGGTCGGGATGGCCACGACGGACGATGGGGCCGCCGTAGGTGCCGTACGGCATGGCGAGCACGCGTCGCCCGAGCGGGCCGTCGTGGATGACGAGCCCGAGCGCGCCGGCGTAGCCGGTCTCGTCGGGCAGGACCACCGCCTCCCAGCGTGCACCGGGCCATTCGGCGATCCACAGCCGTGCCCAGGCGGAGGTGTGGAACACCGTCGCGGTGTCGGAGTCGGCCACCAGGGTGTCCCACGCCGCGGGGTCGGGCGGCGACACCAACTCGACCGGCGGCGTGAGCTTCACGACATCAGATTACACCGGCCCGCGGCCCGGCCGCCACGTGAGGCGCCGGGGCGAGGCGGCGGTCGGCGGTCGCTTCCCGCCGTCCGCCCCCGCTCCTGCGGCGGGCGCCCGCGCACGGCGGGGCCCGTCACACCGCGTCGCTCAGGCTCGAGAACGTGAAGTTGCCCGCCTTGATGGCCGGCACCACCGCGTTGCCGCTCCGCACCGCCGGGCTCATGCCGAGGACGTTGTTGAGCAGCACGGCCGGGCTCTCGTTGAAGCGGAAGTTCATCACCGGGTGGACGATCTTCCCCTTCTCGATGAGCCAGACGCCGTCGCGGGTGAGGCCGGTGAGCTGCATGCTCTGCTGGTTGACCACGCGGATGTACCAGAAGCGGGTGATCAGCAGCCCGCGCTCGGTCGAGGCGATCAGCGATTCGAGCGACTCCTTCCCGCCCTCGATCACGGTGTTGCCGGCGCCGGGCGTCGGCTCGCGGTCGTTCTTCTTCGCCCAGTAGCGGTCGTAGGCGAGGTTCTTGAGCACGCCGTTCTCGATCCAGGTGATCGGCGCGTTCGCCATCCCCGGCTCACCGCCGCCGCCGAACCCGCCGCCGCCCCCGCCACCCCCGCCGCCGCCCCACGGGGCGCCCGGGCGGCGCGGGTCGAGCGGATCGCTCTTCACCGTCACCGACTCGTGGAACACCTTCTCGCCGAGCATGGTGCCGCCGCCCTTCTTCGAGAAGTACGAGCGACCCTCCTCGGTCGCGCGCGCCGAGAGCGCGAAGCCGAAGTTGAAGCCGAGCAGGTCGGCGACCGCCGCCGGCTCCAGCACCACGGTGTAGTCGCCCGGGTCGAGCGCCTTCGCGCCGGCCGAGTCGCGCGCTTTGCGCAGCGCGGTGGCGGCAAGTTTCATCGCGTCGATGTCGCGCACCCGGTGCGAACCGTCCTCGGCCCAGCCCGAGCCGGTGCCGTCGGCGGTGCGCACGGTGGCGTTGAACGAGGCGTTCGTGCGACGGAAGAACCCGAAGTTCCCCGCCTTGTTCGCGATGCACTGGGCGGTGGCGCCGTTCTGGAAGAACCCGCTGCTGTTCATGCCCTCCTTCGCCGCCGGCTCCACCACCGCCCGCACGCCGGGCACGCGCTCGGCGGCCGCGAAGGCCTCGGTCGCGGGATCGTTGGCGGCGATCGCCAGGTACTTCTGCGGCGGCACCGGCCCCACGTACTCGGGGTCGGGCGGCAGCAGCGCCGCCAGCTCCTCGGCGCGCTTCATCGCCCGCTCGAGCGCGGCGTCGGTGGTCTCGTTGAGCGACACACGGCCGGTGCGGCCGTCCCGGGTCACGCTCACCACCACGTTCACCGACTCGTCGGCGCCGGAGGTGGTGATCTCGTTGTTCGCGAAGCGCGTGTTCGAGCTCTTCCCGAACGTCAGGGACACCGAGGCGTCCGGTGCGCCGGAGAAGCCCAGCGCCCGCGCGGTGATCTGTCGGCATTCCTTCTCGGTAGGCAGCATGGTCACTCCGTGCGCAGGACGTTGATGCCGCGGAACAGCGTGGGCGAGCAGCCGTGGCTCATGGCGTTCGTCTGGCCGGGCTGGCCCTTGCCGTCGTTCGTGAGGCCGAAGTTCTGCCAGAAGCGCTGGTCGGCGATCCCCGCGCACGCGTTCCAGAAGTCGGTGGTCTTCGCCTGGTAGGCGACGTCGGCGATCATCCCGCCCTTCTTCCCGTTCTTGATCTCCCAGAAGGCGTCGCCGCCGAACTGGAAGTTGTAGCGCTGCTGGTCGATCGAGTAGGAACCCCGCCCCTCGATGAGCACGCCGTCCTCGACCTGCGCGATCAGGTCGTCGAGCGAGGTGCCGTCGGGCCCCGGCTTGAGCCACACGTTCGGCATGCGCTGGAACGGGATGCTGTCGAACGAGTCGGCGTTGCAGCAGCCGCGCGAGGCCTTCTCGCCGACCCAGTGCGCCTGGTCGCGGGTCGTCTGATAGGCCATGAACACGCCGTCCTTGATGACGTCGTAGGCGAGGGTCTTCACCCCGTCGTCGTCGTAGCCGACGGTCGCCATCGCCTGCGGCAGCGTGCGGTCGCCGACCACGTTCACCAGCTTCGAGCCGAACTGGAGCTTGCCGATCACCTGCTCGGGCGGGGCGAGGAACGAGGTGCCGGCGTAGTTCGCCTCGTAACCGAGCGCGCGGTCCAGCTCGGTCGAGTGGCCGATGCTCTCGTGGATCGTGAGCGCGAGATGCGAGGGCATCAGGATCAGGTCCTTGACCCCCGGGGTCACCGAGGGCGCCTTGAGGTGCTCGACCGCCTCGGCGCCGATCCGCTCGGCGTTCTCGAGCAGCCCGCAGCGCTCGATGTGCTCCCAGCCCGCCGTCATCGGCTGCACCTGGAACGAGCGCGACTTGTTCTTGCGGCTCGCGAAGTCCACCGCGGTGGCGCTGAACGAAGGCGCGGTCTGCAGGATGTACTGCGAGATGTAGGAGCCCTCGGTCGAGGCGAAGTACTTGTCCTCGGAGCGGAACACCAGCGAGGAGTTGACCCCCATGACGCCCGGCGTCTTCCGCGCCGCCTCGTGCACCGACTGGAGCAGCGCCAGCTTGTCCTGGATCGGCACGTCGAACGGGTCCTTCTCGAACGGCGTCACGTAGCGGTCCTGGTACGCCGGCACCGGCGCGAGCTGGACCGGGCGCTTCTGGAGCGCGGCGTTGGCCTTCGCGATCCCCACCGCCTCGGCGGTGACGCGCGCGATCTCGTCCCGGGTGACCCGCGGGCTGGCGGCGAAGCCCCAGGTGCCGGAGTGGAGCACGCGGACGCCGAAGCCGAACGACTCGCTCTCGATCGCGCCCGGCACGTGGTTCACCTTGCCGCTCATCATCCCGGCGCCGCGGTCGGGACTGGTGCGTAGCGAGACGATCTGGTTGCGGTAGCGGTTGATGCGGATGTCGGCGTAGGAGCAGCCGAGCTTCTTCGCCTGGTTGAGTGCCACGTCGGCGAGCGGCTTCAGCTCGCCCGGCCCCATCGGGGCGGCCTCGAGGCGCTGCACGGTCCAGACGCCGGGGGCGCCCAGCATGTCGGTCACCACCGCGGCGACCGCGGTGACGCCGACGGCACGGATGAACTCGCGGCGGGTCAGTTTCACGACCGGTCTCCTGGCTGCGGTGGACGGCGGTGCGGCGTGAGGGCGGGAGGGTAGCACCCGGGGGGCTCGCGCGCAGCAGGGAGTGCGGGTGGTCCGACGGGCGGGGCGCCGGCGGGGGACCGGCGCGGCACGACGGGCCCCCGCGGTTCCGCGCGGCGCGCGGGATCGTGGCCCGCGCCCGGGCGGGAGCCCGCTCGCCGGAGACGATCGTGCGTGGCGGATCCGGCCGGCGCCGCCGCGTCGGGCTCCCCGCCCTGTCGCCGCGCCCGCGGGGTGTGCCACACTGCCGGCCCCATGCCCCCGCCGCCGCTGTCGCCCTCCGCATCGCCTCTCCTCGGCGCCTGTTTCTTCCTCTCCGGCTTCGCCGGGCTCGCGCTCCAGATGGTGTGGTCGCGGATGCTCTCGCTCCACATCGGCGGCAGCGCCGAGGCGGTGACGGCGGTGGTCACCGCCTACATGGGCGGGCTGGGGCTCGGCAGCCTGGCCGCGGCGGCGTTCGTCCGCCGCGTGCGCCGTCCGATCCGGCTCTACGCGCTGCTCGAGGTGGCGGTGGCGCTGTTCGCGCTCGCCTCGCCCCTCATCCTGCGCGCGCCGGAAGGGCTCTACCGTCTGGCGCACGACTACGAGGAGGTGTCGCGCGCGCTGCCCTTCGCGGTGCGCTTCGTCACCTCGCTGCTGCTCCTCATGGCGCCCACCTTCGCGATGGGAGCGACCCTGCCGCTGCTGGTCGAGGCGCTCACGCGCTCGGGCGGCGCCTACGGCAGCCGGGTGGCGCTGCTCTACGGCATCAACACGGTGGGCGCGGTGATGGGGACGCTGGCGGCCGGGTTCTGGCTGCTGCCGTCGTTCGGCAACCGCGCCACGATCGGGGTGGCGGCGGCGCTCGACCTCGCGGTCGCGGCCGTGGTGCTGCTGGGGCCGGCGCGCGGCGAGGCGTCCGCGGGAGAGGGGCCGCGGCCGGACGGCCCCGCCGCGCCTGCGGCGGCCCCCGATCCCCCG
>CAZKQE010000020.1:0-15335 GCA_964554725.1 uncultured bacterium | reverse complement strand
CGGGACGCGCTGTCCGGCCACCCGCCGTCTCGAGTTCGACCATGTTCAGGAGTACGCCCGCGGCGGCGAGGCCGACGCGAGCGGGATCCGGCTCCGCTGCCGGGCGCACAACCAGTACACGGCCGAGTGCGCGTTCGGCCCCGGGTTCATGCACGAGAAGCGCGAGGCGGCCCGCCGGGCGGCAGGGCGGCGAGCCGCGCCCGGGCCGGTGGCGGCGACGAACGCCCAGTGCCCCGATCCCGACGTCATCCCCTGGTTGCGGCAGCTCGGCTTCAGCACCGCGGAGTCACGCCGGATGGCGGAGCGATGCGGCGACTCCTCCGACGCCTCGCTCGCAGCGCGCGTGCGCACCGCACTCCGTCACGCTCCGGTCCGGGGCTCACGGGTCGAGCGGCCGTGGACGGGCGCGGGGCCCGACGCCGGGCCGGGATGACGGGGCGGCGCCTGCCTCGCTACAATCACACGCCCCATGCCCAGGCGCCCGCCCGTCCGCGATGCCCGCCGTCGTCCCGATCCCCGCTCCGCGGCGTCCGCGGAGGCGCCGGCGCCCGGGCCCGCGACCGACCGCGCCGCGTTGGCGCTCTGGGGGGTGCTCGCGCTGCTGGTCGTGGCGCGCGCGGCGTTCTCGTTCGTGCCGGGCACCTGGCTGTGGCCGCTCTCGCTCCACCGGTTCCTCACGCCGGCGCTGGGCTGGGGGCTGTGGGCGCTCGCGGCGCTGGCCCTGGTGCCCGCGGTGGCGCGGCGCGCGCAGCCGATCGCCGCCGGCTGGGGCGAGGCGGTCCACCGCTCGCCCGCGCTGGCGACCCTCGCCTGGGCGCTGGCCGCCGCGGCGCTCGCGTGGTGGATGCCCGACCGCGTACGGTTCGTGGGCGACTTCCTGCTCCGCCAGGGGACGGTCGAGATCGCCGAGCGGCCCGGCGTGCTGTTCCCGCAGGCGCTGCCGCTCGACGTGTTCCTCCACTACACGCTGCCGCTCCGGTTCACCGAGGCCCACCTCACGGACGCCAACGGCGCGGCGCGGCTGCTGGGGGCGCTCGAGGCGGCGCTGCTCGGGGCGCTCGCGGTGGGATTCGCGCGCGCGCTCGCCCTGCGCGGCGGCGCGGCGTTCGCGTGCGCCGCGGTGGTGCTGTTCGGCGGCTACCTCGGCATGTTCACCGGCTTCAGCAAGGCGTTCGCCGAGATGTCGGTGCTGGTGGCGGTCGCCGGCGTGAGCGCGGTCACGGCGGTGCGCCACGGCCGCGGGCTGCTGCCGCTCGGGCTCGCGGCGGCGGTCGGCATCACCCTCCACCGTTCGGCGGTCGGGCTCTACCCGGCGCTGGCGCTGGTGTGGGGCCTGTGGTTCGTGCGCCACGGGCGGGCGGGCGCGTGGAAGCGGCCGGCGACACTGGCCGCGGTCGCCCTCCCGCTCGCGGCGCTGGCGGTGATGGCGCCGCGCATCCTCGGCACCGTGCTGAACACCGACACCGCGGTCCACTTCACGCCGCCCGAGGTGCGCGCGCAGGGCGGGGTGCTCGCGGCGGCGCTCGCCGGGACGCGCGCCTGGGACCTCGCGAGCCTGGTGCTCCTGCTCTCGCCGCTCGCACTCGCGATCCCGGCGCTGGTCCCCGCGCTCGGCCGCCGCGCCGGCCGCGGCGCCGAGCTCGCCACGCTCGCGGTGCTGGCGCTGCCGTTCGTCGCGGTGATGGGGTTCATCCATCCGGCGCAGGGGCTGTTCCGCGACTGGGACGACTTCGCCGCCACCGGCGTCGCGCTGTCGCTGGTCGCGGCGTGGCTGGTGGGCGAGACGCTGCGCGACGGGCGGCGCCACGCCTGGCTCGCGGTCGCGGTGACGCTGGGGGTCGCGGCGCCGGCGGTCCAGTGGCTGGCGGTCCATACCGACACGGTGCGCGGGCTCGACCGGGTGCGCGCGTTCGTCACCGAGCCGCCGGAACGCCCGCCCGCCCAGCGCGGCACCACCTGGGACTACCTCGGCATCCGCAGCTTCCGCCTCGACCGGTTCGGCGAGGCGCAGCGGGCGTTCGCCCGCGCGGTCGAGACCTCGCCCAGCCCGCGCATCCTGCACGAGTGGGCACTCGCCTCGGCGATGGCGGGCGACGACCGCGGGGCACAGACCGCCTACCGGCGGCTGCTCGAGAAGGAGCCGGCGAACGGCATGGGCTGGCTGGGGCTCGCCACCGCCTCGATGCGCCTGCGCGACGTGCCCGAGGCGAAGCGCGCCGCCGCCGAGCTGGCGCGGCGCGAGCCGGGGCACGCGGACGCGCGGCGCATCCTCGAGGAGATCGCCCGCTACGAGGCGTTCCTCGCCGACAGCGCGCGCCGCGCGGGCGGTGCGTCGGTTCGCCGTTGACCCGAGGGCGAGTGTCGGGGATGCTCCTGCGGCGTCACTGCTGGCTCGGCAGGAGATCTCCATGCGCATGGCCGCTCTGATCCTCGCGGTGATCCTCACCCTGGCCGACGTCGCGCGCGCCGACGAAGCCTGTCTGCTGCGCGGACGCGTGCTCGGTCACGACGGGAAGCCGCTCCTCAAGGCGCGGCTGCGCCCCATCGTCCCCGGTGCGCGTTCCCACTTCACGGACCGCGAGGGTCGCTTCGCCATGCCGCTGCCGTGCGGCACCGGCCGGATGGTGGATGTGGTCGGGGTCCATCATGAGGATCTGCTGCTTCCGGTCCTCCCGGCCGCGGGCGAGACGATCGAAGTCGAGATCCGGCTGCGGCCGGAAGCGTGGGCCCGCCGCATGGACAGCGTGCGGGTGATGGGCGACTTCAACGGGTACGCGCAGGAGAGTGCCGTGGGTATGGCACGGCGCCGCGACGGCACCTACGCCGCGACCATCCCCTGCGACACCGAGTCGCTCCGGTACCAGGTGCTGGGTGTGGCGGCGGACGGACGCCCCACCGCCGGCACCATGGCCGACACCTTCTTTTTCCGCGCCGGGCGGCCGCTAGCCTCGATCTACGCCGGGCGCCGCCCGGTCGAGATCGTCTTCGATCCCGGGCGTCTGCCGCGCTCGAAGCGGCCCGCCGAGATCCGATTCGAGTCCCCGACGTCCGCGACCGCGAGGCTCTACCCGATCATGCGCGCGGACCTGGACGAGGACGGTCGGTTGGAAGCCGCCTACCAGGGACACGTCAGCGCCGGCGGCGATCGCGACAGCTTCCAGTGGGACCACTCCGTCTACGCGGGTGGACTGCGGCGCCGGCTGGCCGCCGAGCGCGACCCTCTTCGCCGGCAATGCCTGATGTTCAATCTCGTCCGCCGGTCTCTGACGCCTTCGGACTCGAGCCTGGCGATGGCGACCCTCGACGCGGTCCCTCCGGACTCCCCGCTCTGGGGGCTGGCCCCCATGGGGCCTTCCGCGACGATGTGGGGTCTGCGCCAGGCCATCGGGCGTCCGGACCTCGTGCGGGCCTACGCCGAGCGCGGTTCGGAGCGCCACCCGGACCGGGAAGTGCGCGCAGGGTTCCTCGAAGCGGCGATGAGCGAGGCCCGGGCGGCCGGGGACAAGGACCGGCTGGGGCGCTATCTCACGCGGATGCTCGACGAGTTCGCGACCACCGCCCACGCGAACGCGGCACGCAGTCGATACGCCCCCGACCGGGCGATCCGGGCCGGGCAGCCGGCTCCCGAGTTCGCCTTCGCGTCGCTGGAGGACTCCACCCGGTCGATCCGCATCTCGGATTTTCGCGGCCGCCACGTCCTCATCGACTTCTGGGCCGTCTGGTGCGGACCGTGCCGGGCCGAGATGCCGCAACTCCACCGGGCGTGGGAGGCCTACAAGGATCGGGGCCTGGACGTGCTGAGTGTCTCCTTCGATCTCAGGCGCGAGGACGTCGCCCGGTACCGGGGGGACCGGTGGCCCATGCCCTGGCGTCACGCGTTCGCCGCCAGGGGATTCGGGGGGGAGGAGAGCGCCGCGTTCGAAGTCGTCGGGATCCCGAAACCGATCCTGCTCGGCCCGGATGGCATGATCGTGGCGGCCGGCGACGAGCTCCGGGGTGAGGGGCTGCACGAGTCCCTCGCCCGGTTCCTGGGGCCGCCCGGAACGAAGGCCGCAGGCCAACGCTGACTCACCGCCCCGCCACCCCCTCGCGCAGCAGGTCGTCCAGGTCGAGCGGCTCGCTGACCATCGCCAGCCGGCCCTCGGCGTCGCGCGGCCAGTCCGCGGGGGGGCGGTCGCGGTAGAGCTCGATCCCGTTCCCGTCCGGGTCGCGCAGGTAGAGCGCCTCGCTCACCCCGTGGTCGGCGGCGCCGTCGAGCGCGATGCCGGCGCGGCGCAGCCGTCGCAGCGCGTCGGCGAGCGCGGCGCGGGTGGGGTAGAGGATGGCGACGTGGTAGAGGCCGGTCGCGCGGCGCGGCGGCGGCGAACCGCCCAGGCTCTGCCAGGTGTTGAGCGCGATGTGATGGTGATACCCGCCCGCCGAGAGGAACGCCGCGCCGCGCACGCTCTGCATGACCTCGAACCCGAGCACGTCGCGGTAGAACCCGAGCGCCCGCTCGAGGTCCGCGACCTTGAGGTGCGCGTGCCCGATCGTGACGCGCGGGTCGATGGGCCCGGCCATCCGGTTCTCCTCCGCCATCGTGGTCCTCCGCTGCTCCCGTGACGCCGCGCGCCGCCGCGCGGTCAGAACGCGACGCGCGCCACCATCCGCGATCCGCCATCGCCGGGGACCAGCCCCAGCCCGACCCGGCCGGCGAACGCGCCGCGCGCGCGCAGCGCGTCGTGCGTCTTCGCCGCCGTCCAGGTGCCGAGCGCGGCCCCCGCCACCACGTCGCTGGTCCAGTGGCGATCATCGCGCACCCGCGACCAGCCGACGAGCCCGGCGATCGGATAGGCCACCCACGGCACCCAGCCCGCCTCGGTCTCGCGGTCGAGCGCCGTCGCCGCGGCGAAGGCGAGCGCCGCGTGCCCGGACGGGAAGGACGCGTGGCCCGAGAACGGGCGGTAGGCGTCGGGCTCCGCGGCCGCGTCCTCGGGCCGCACCCGGCCCACCGCCAGCTTGATCGCACCGGTGGCCAGGGCCGCGACCGCCACCGGCACGCCCACCCGGGCGCTGGCCGCGGCCAGCGCCGGGCGGTCGAGCGCGCGCCCGGCGAGGTAGCCGAGCACCAGCGCCGGACCCAGCACCTCGGGGGCGCCGAACGGCTCCGCCACGCGCGCGAGCCGCCGCGTCCCGTCGCCGTCGCCGGCGAGCGCACGCTCGCGGAACGTCCGGTCGCCGAACGCCGCCGCGCCGGTGGCGGCGACCGCGACCACGCCGAACCACGCGTCGCCGCGGCTCACGCGGACCAGCGGAGGCCGCTGGCGCCGGTCGGGTGCCGGGTCCGTCCCCGCCGCGCCCGCGGGGCCCGCGGCCGGCGCTGCGAGGGCGAACGCCAGCGCCACGGCCGCGCTCCTAATGAGGGGCGACATCGAGCTCCCGGGCCAGCGTCACCGCCCACGGGCTCCCCGGGTCGCGGGCCACGTACTCGGCCGCCCGGCGCCGCGCCTCGTCGCGGCGCCCGATGCGGGCCAGCAGCAGGGCGCGGTCGTAGAGCGCCGCCTCGTAGGCGGGGTCGCCCGCGGCGACCGCGGCGAACTGCGAGATCGCGCGCATGCGCAGTCCCCGGGCGCGCTCCTCGTCGGCCTCGAGCGCGGCGCGCAGCGCCAGCGTCACCCCGAGGCCGAGCCGTCCCTCGCCATAGGTCGGCGCCAGCTCGGTCGCCCGCCGGTAGAGCCGCTCGGCCTCGCCGTACCGGTGGGCGGCGAGGTCGAGCGCCGCGATCGCCGCCAGCCGTCGCGGATCGGCGGGCCACGGCATGCGGGTGGCGCGCAGGTCGCGGCCGGCGCCGGTGGCGAGCGCCACGTCGGGCGCGCCGCCCGCGCCGAGCAGGGACGAGACGAAGCGCAGCTCGCCGGCCGCGACCGCCAGCCGGCCGTGCACCCGCTCGCGCACCGCCACGAACGCGGGATCGTCGGGGACCCCGGTGACGACGCGGTGCGGCGCGCGCAGCGCCACGACCCCGATCGCCCCGAGCGCGAGCAGCGCGAGCAGGAACGCGAACGCCCGGAGCTGGCGTGGACGCGCCGGGGCGGTGGGAGGGGTCTCGGGAGTCATGATCCGGGCGCCATGGTAGGGGCAAACCCCACCCGCATCAACGCGTTGCCGGGCCCGGGGCGGCCTGATATCGTGCGGCTCCCCCCACCGACGTCAGGGAGACGCACCGCCCTCATGGCACTCGCGCGGTTCCTACAGCTCTCGGACCTCCATCTCGGCGCCCCGCTTCGCTGGCTGCCGGCCGGGCGCCGCGAGCAGCGCTGGCGCGACCAGCGCTCCGTGCTCGAGCGGGCGGTGCGGGAGGCGATCGAGCGCGGCGTGGACGCGATCCTCCTGCCGGGCGACCTGTTCGACCAGGAGGGGACCGACGCCGGCATGCTGGCGTTCGCGCTGGGCGTGTTCGACGTCGCGGGCTGTCCGCCGGTCCTCATCGCCCCCGGGAACCACGATCCCTGGTCGGAGCGGAGCCTCCACTGGAGCCCGCGCCTGCTCGAGGCGCGCGGGATGCGCTGGCCGGCGCACGTCCACGTGTTCACGACCCCCGACTGGAGCGCGCGCGAGCTGCCGAAGCTCGCCGGCGTGCGGGTGTGGGGTCGCTGCTTCACGGCGGGGATCGAATCCCACGAGCGGCCGCTCTCGGACGCGGCGCGGTCGGCGCTCCCGCCCGCCGACCCGGCCGGATTCGACCTCGCGCTCTTCCACGGCTCGCGCGAGGGGCAGTGTCCGCCCGGGCAGCACGTGACCGCGCCCTACTCCGACGACGAGGCGCTCGCGGCGCCCTTCGCCTACCTCGCGGTCGGGCACTACCACGCCTCGACCTATCTGGAATCCAGGCAGGGGGCGGCCGCCGGGGTGCGGCTCGCCTACGCGGGCTCGGCGGCGGCGGTGGACGTCACCGAGACCGGGCCGCACGGCGCGCTCGAGGTGCGGGTGGAGTACGGCCGTCGCCAGCCGTTCGTCGAGGTGGAGTTCGTCGAGCTGGACCCGCGCCGCGTCCACGACGTCACGGTCGAGTTCGGCCACGCGAGCAGCCCCGAGATGGTCGAGCGGCGGGTCGAGCGGACGCTCGACGAGGTCGGCGCGCGCGAGGAGGACATCGTCACCGTGCGGCTCGCGGGACGGGTCGCGCGCGGGGTCTCGCTCTCGGCGCCGGGGCCGGAGCTGCGCGCGCGCGCGTTCCACATGCGGTACGACCTGCGCCGCCTGCGGCCCGACTACGACCTCGACGCCTACCGGGCCGGCGAGGGGAACACGACCGAGGAGCGCTTCGCGCGCGCGCTGCTGGACCGGCTCGACGCCGAGGGCGACCCGGCGCGGCGCGCCGAGATCGAGGCCGCGCTCTACTACGGGCTCGACGCGTTCCAGCTGCACGAGGTGGTGCCGGCCTACGAGGAGCTGGGCGGTTGAGCGCCCGGGCCGCGCGGCGATGAGGCTCCGTCGCCTCAAGGTGGACGGCTTCGGCGCGCTCCGCGGCGAGTTCGCGTTCGACCCGGACCGCGTCACGGTGCTGGTGGACGACAACGAGCGCGGCAAGTCCACGCTGCTCGCCGCGGTCGCGGCGGCGCTCTACGGGCTCGACGACGACAAGCGCACCCACCGCGTGCTGACGCCGCTCGACCGCTGGCGGCCGTGGCAGGGCGGACCCTATCGGGTCGAGCTGGAGGTCGAGAGCGAGGGCGAGCGCCTGACGATCCTGCGCGACTTCGACCGCGGCACGGTGGCGGTGTGGAACGGACGCGGGCAGGAGGTGACGGCCGAGTTCCGCGAGGGCAAGGCCGAGTTCCCGGTGGGCCGGCGCCTCACCGGGCTCGACGCGGAGGAGTTCACGAAGTGCGCGCTGGTGCGCCAGGACGAGCTGGCCGAGGTGGTGCCGGCGGACGAGCGCACGCGCCGCGGCTCGACCCTGCACGCGCGGCTCGAGAGCGCGGCCGACACCCGCGTCGGCGACACCACCGCGACCGAGGCGCTGCGCGTGCTGGAGGGGGCGCTGCGCAAGTACACGCCGGCCGAGGTCGAGTCCACCGGGACGGTGGACACGGCGATCCAGCGCCTGGAGCTGAAGCGGGCCACGCTCGAGACCGAGCTCAAGGCGCTCGAGCACGACCTCGTCCGCGCCGCCGAGCCGCTCGAGGCGCTGGCGCGGATCGGCGAGGAGGAGCGGGCCGCGCGCGAGCGCATGCGCGCGCTCGACCACCGCCGTCGCGACGCGTTCGCCGGCGAGGTGCGGCGCCGCATCGCCGAGGACGACGCGCGGCGCGCCGAGCTGGAGCGCCTGCGCGAGGAGGAGGCGTCGCTGGCCGAGGCCGGCCGGCTGCCGCGCGAGGCCGAGAACGAGTTCCGCGAGGTGGTGACCCGGCACGAGGAGGCCGCCCGGCACCTGGCGGCACTCGAGGCGCGCCGGCGCGAGGAGCTGGCGCGCGAGCGCGAGAAGCGCGAGGCGGAGCTGGGCGACCTCGCCCCCTACGCGGCCGCCGGGCCCTCCGACGCCGACCGCTGCGTGGCGCTGGCCTCGGAGCTGCGCCAGGTCGCGGAGGAGGACGCCAGCGTGCGCACCGCGGTGTTCACCCTGCGCGAGTCGCTGGCGAGCCAGGGGCACGATCCCGAGCGCATCCAGCAGCTCGGCACGCGTTTCGGCGCGCTCTCGGACGGCGAGCAGCGGCTGCTGCGCTCGCAGTCCGAGCAGGCGCTGGTCTACCAGACCGAGGTGGCGACCCTCGAGCACGCGCGCACCGAGAGCACCGAGGCGCTGCGCGAGATCGACGCCCTGCGCCAGCGCTGGCGCACCCCGGCGTGGCTGCTGGTGACGCTGGGCCCGGTGCTCGCGCTCGCCGGCGCGCTGGCGCCGGGCCTCGGCGCCCCGGCGGCGCTGTGGATCGCGCTGGTCGCGGTCGGCGGCCTGATGCTCGCGGCTGGCGGGGCGCTGTTCCTCGCCGGGCGGAGCGCGCGCGCCGCGGAGCGCGCCGATGCGCTGCGGCGGCTCACCGAGGCGCAGCGGCGGCTCAACCAGATCCGCGACCGGCGCGCCGAGTCGAGCGTGGACCTGGGCGAGCTGGCGAACCGCATGGGGTTCCGCAGCCTGGTGGACCTGCTCCGGGAGTGGAGCGAGTACGACCGCATCATGGCCGACAGCGCCCCGGCGCTGCGCGCCCAGGAGCGGCTCGCCGCCCTCGAAGCGCGCCGCAAGGCGGCGGCGGCCGCGGCGACCGAGCTGCTCGCCCGCTTCGGCGGCGGCGCCGCCCAGCCCGACGAGCTGGAGCGGGTCGCGCAGGCGATCCGGCGGGCGATCGGTCTCCGCCAGCGCATGGGCGACCTCGAAGCCGGCTGGTCCTGGATGGACGACGAGCGGCGGGTGGCCGAGGCCACCGTCTCGGGGCTGCGCGAGCGCGCCGCGCGCATCCTCCAGTCGGCCGGGCTCGCCTACGACCCCGCGCGGCCGTGGGAGGACCACGCGCGCGAGCTGGCGGAGCGCATGGCGGGCCGCGCCCGCCACGCGATGCTCGCCGGCGAGCTGATCCCGCAGGCCGAGCGCCGCGTGCTGCCGTTCGGCAAGCGCGCCGAGCTCGAGACCCAGCTCGAGATGCTCGACGCCGAGGCCCCGGACCCGGCGTCCGTGGCGCCGGCCGAGGGGCTGCCCGACAGTCCGCTCGAGATCGAGGCCGAGGGCCGGCGCATGCGCGAGACGCTGGACGCGCTCCAGAAGCGGCGCACCGAGCTGCGGCTGGCGGTCGAGGAGGTGGCGCGGCGCCACCATCAGGAGCATCCCGAGAAGTCGGCCCAGCTCGAGCGCGTCGTCGCCGCGCTCGCACGCGCGCGGCGGTTCAAGGCCGCGATCGAGCTGGCGCGCGCCACGCTGCAGCAGGTCGCGACCGACACCCACCGGCGCTGGGCGGAGTTCCTGAACGAGCGCATCCAGACGGTGCTCGACGCGTTCGGCACCGGGATCGAGCAGCTCCGCTTCGGCGACGACCTCGACTTCTCGGTGCGGCTGCCCGGCGGCCAGCAGGTGTCGCGCGGGAAGGCCGACCTGCACCTCTCGGCGGGGGCGCGGGACCAGCTCTACCTGGCGGCGCGGATCGCCATCAGCGAGTACCTGTCGCGCGGGCGGCCGCCGCTGCCGCTGCTGCTCGACGACCCGTTCGCCACCAGCGACGACGCCCGCGCGCGGGCCGGGATGCGGCTGCTGATGGAGCAGTTCTCACCGCACCACCAGATCGTCATCCTGACGTGTCACCGCGGTCGCCATCAGGCGCTCTCGGAGCTGGACCCGGAGCTCTACCGCGAGCGCGTCCAGTGGCTCGAGCTGCGCTCGGGGGCGGTCGCGCGCTAGCCCCGCCCGCGGCGAGGCGACGACTCGCCCGCGGCGGACATCTCCCCGACCGTGCGCCCGCGACGGGTCGCCAGCCGCAGGCGATAGTCGCGCTCGAGGAGCCGCTGCTCGCGCACGAGGAGCCCGATGCGGACCACGTACACGCCGACGACGAACATGAACCCCAGCCAGACGACCAGCAGGGCGATCGCCTCGTCCATCCAGGCCATGGCCGGCTACACGCCCGTCTGCCGCGGCGGCATCCCGCCGCCGTTCGCGCGGGGGCGGACCAGGAACGCGCTCAGGAGCAGGGCGATCCCGACGCTCGCCGGGATGATCCCGACCGCCCACGCGTTCCCGTGCTCCTCCATGACGCTGAGGAACGCCATGAGCCCGATCCCCACCGCGAAGGTGACGATGCCGCCGATCATCAGCCCCTGGGCCCGGCGACGGTCGCGCTCGAACTGGGACATGGACCAGGTCTCGGGCTCGTCGTCGAGCGCGGCCACCGGAAGCGGGGCCAGCTTGGCCGGGTCCACGCCGCGCTCGATGGCGGCGATGCGCTCGCGCTGCGCCAGCTCGATGAGGCGCTGGCGGCCGAGGGTGCGGATGATCCCGGCGGTGATGCCGCCGATGATGGCGACGATCGGGATGGAGAGGGCGACGATCGGGATGAACTCACCGACATCCCAGCGGCTGATCCACATGGCGGCTCCTGCTCGGTCCGGGGTGGGGGGTCGCGCCGCCGGACGGACCGCCGGCGGCTCCCGTTCGCTTCGTCCCCTAGGACCGGCCCCCCGGCCCGCCCGGTTTCACGGCCGCCCGGGGGGGGCCTCCCGGCCGCCCCGGCGATGAAACCCCCGCCCCCGCCCGACCGGTCCAATCCGGCGATGGAGGCCGGCGCCGCGCGGGGTCCGTCCGACCGGGCTCCCCGCCGGTCCGAGGAGCGGGAGGAGGAGCGTGAGCTGGTCCGGCGCGCCCAGAGCGGCGACGAGGCGGCCTTCGGGCGGCTGGTCGAGCGGAACGCCGACCGGGCCTACGCGCTCGCGCTGCGCATCGTCCGCTCGCCGGGCGACGCCGAGGAGGTGGCCCAGGACGCCCTGGTGCGGGCCTGGCGGGCGCTGCCCCGGTTCCGGGGCGACGCCGCGTTCTCGAGCTGGCTCCACCGCATCGTGGTCCGGCAGGCGTTCGACCGCGCCGCGGCGCTGCGGCGTCGCCGCGCCACCGAGGTGGGCAGCGAGGGGATCGAGGCGCTCCCCGGCGGCCCCGGCGGGCCCGACCCCGGGGCGCGCGAGCGCGCGGTCCGGCTCGAGCGGCTGGTGGCCGGGCTCGCCGAGGTGCCGCGCACGGTGGTCACGCTCTACTATTATCACGACCGTTCGGTGGCCGAGGTGGCGCGGATCCTGGGCATGCCCGAGAACACCGTGAAGACCCACCTGAGCCGCGCGCGGGCGACGCTGCGCGCCGGATGGACGGCCGGGGACGCGCCGGACGCGCCGGGCGGGGAGGACGCGAGCCGATGAACTGCCACGAACTCGAACGCTGGCTCGACGACGGCGGCGCCCCCGGGCGCCACCTCGAGGCGATGGCGCACGCCCGCGTGTGCGCCCGCTGCTCGGCCTCGCTGGGGGCGCTCGACGATCTGGAGCGGCGGCTCGGCGTGCCGGCGCCGGCGCCGGCCGGGTTCGCCGCCCGCGTCATGGCGCGGGTCGCCGCGACGCGGCAGGCGGGCGCGCGCATCCCGGTGATGGAGATCCTGCCCTTCTTCCAGACCGTGCCGTGGTGGGTGCGGGTCGCGGTCGAGCCGGCCTCGCTGCTGGCGATCCTGCTCGCCTCGCTGCTGGTGTGGCGCGGCGACGCGCTCTACGCGCTGGCCTCGAGCGGGGCGCTGCAGCTGGTGGCGTGGCTCGCGCGCGCGCTCCCGGCCGCGGGACCCGCCGCGGCGCCGGCGGTGGACCCGGTCGCCGGGCTCGGGCTCCAGCCCACGCTGCTCGCCGCGTTCGCCGTCGGCGCCGCGCCGCTCGCCTTCATCGGCTCGCGCGCCCTCTACCGCTGGGCGGCCGCACTGGCGGGCCCCCGGCCGGCGGGGATCGCCCGTCGCTGACGGTTCCCTGACACCTCGCGGGAACCCTGACACGCCGCGGCCGCCGCCCCGTATAATGGGCGGCCCATGACCCCGCTCCCCCCGCCTCCATCGCGCCTCGTGCGCATCCTCTCGCTCGGCCTGTTCGCGCTCGCGCTGGTCGCCGCGGTCGCGCTGCTGCGGGCGCGCACCGGCGGGCGCCCGGCCGAGGCCCTGGGCGCGCTGTTCGCCGGCGTGGTCGGCGGCAGCCAGGCGGGGCACGAGCGGCGCAAGGCGAACCGGCTGCTGCGGGAGAAGAGCCCCTACCTGCTCCAGCACGCGTACAACCCGGTGGACTGGTACCCGTGGGGGGAGGAGGCGTTCGCCAAGGCGAAGCGCGAGGGGAAGCCCATCTTCCTCTCGATCGGCTACTCGACCTGCCACTGGTGCCACGTCATGGAGCGCGAGTCGTTCGAGGACGACTCGGTGGCGGCGCTGCTCAACCGGTACTTCGTCTCGATCAAGGTGGACCGCGAGGAGCGCCCCGACGTGGACCGGCTCTACATGACGGCGATGCAGGCGATGGGGATGGGCGGCGGCTGGCCGCTGAACGCGTTCCTCACCCCGGAGCTGGAACCGTTCTACGGCGGGACCTACTTCCCGCCCCGCACCGCGATGGGCCGGCCCGGCATGATGGAGGTGCTGCCGCGCGTCCACGAGGCGTGGCAGAGCCAGCGCGAGCAGGTGACGGCGAGCGGGCGCAGCGTGATCGCCGCGATCGCGGGGCTCGGCGAGCCCGATGCCGCCGCGGTCGAGCGCGAGTCGCTGTTCGTCCAGTGCGAGCGCTACCTGGCCGCGTCGCAGGACGCGCGCGGCGGGTTCTCGACCGCGCCCAAGTTCCCCTCGGTCGCGAACCTCAACTTCCTGATGCGCTGGTGGGCGCGCGACCCCGCCGGCCGCGCCGACGTCCTGGCGATGGTGCGACGCCAGCTCGACGCGATGCGGGCGGGCGGCATCCACGACCATCTCGGCGGCGGCTTCCACCGCTACGCGACCGACCGCGACTGGCTGGTGCCGCACTTCGAGAAGATGCTCTACGACCAGGCGCAGATCGCCTGGGCCTACCTCGAGGGGTTCCAGGCGACCGGCGACCCGCGCTACGCCGCCACCGCGCGCGGCATCTTCGCCTACGTGAGCCGGGACCTGAGCGCGCCGGAGGGCGGCTTCTACTCGGCCGAGGACGCCGACAGCGAGGGTGAGGAGGGGAGGTTCTACGTCTGGACGCCGGCCGAGGTCGAGGCGATCGCCGGCGCCGCGGACGCCCGCGCCTTCATGCTCCGCTACGGCGTGACGCCGGAGGGCAACTTCGAGCACGGCGCCAGCATCGTCCACGAGGCGCGCACGCTCGCCGAGGTGGCGGCGGACCTGAAGCTCACCGAGGCCGAGACCCGGGCGCGCGTCGAGCGCGCCGGCCGGGCGCTGTTCGAGGCGCGCGGCGGGCGCGTCCGGCCGCACCGCGACGACAAGGTGCTGACCGCCTGGAACGGGCTCATGATCTCGGCCTACGCGCGCGGCGCCCGGGTGCTGGGCGAGCCGGCGCTCGCCGAACGGGCCGCGCAGGCGGCGACCTTCGTCTGGGAGCGGCTCCACGACGCGAAGTCCGGCGCCCTCACCCGGCGCTGGCGCGACGGCGAGGCGGGGATCGCCGGCCAGCTCGACGACTACGCCTACTACGCGCTCGGCCTCGTGGACCTCTACCAGGCCACGCTCGACCCGCTGTGGCTCGCGCGCGCGGTCGACGTCACCGAGGCGATGGTCGCGCGCTTCTGGGACGAGGAGGACGGCGGGTTCTTCGAGAGCCCGGCCGGGGACCCGCACGTCAAGGTGCGCATGAAGGACGGGTTCGACGGCGCCGAGATGGCGGGCAACTCGATCGCGGCACTCGACCTGCAGCTCCTCGGCACCCTGCTCGACCGGCGCGACTGGCAGGCGAAGGCGGGGCGCACGTTCGACCATTACGCGCGCCGGCTGGCCCGCGGGGCGGCGGCGATGCCGCAGATGCTGGTGGCGATGGAGCTGGCGCAGGCGACCCCGCGCCACATCGTGATCGCCGGGCGCCCCGGCGATGCCGACACGCGGGCGCTGATCGCCGAGTTCGACCGCCGCCTGCTGCCCCACGACGTGCTGCTGCTCGCCGACGGCGGCGCGCGCCAGCAGGCGCTGGCGAAGCTCGCCCCGTTCGTGGCGCCGCTCGCGCGCCAGGGCGGCAAGGCCACCGCCTACGTGTGCGTGGACTTCGCCTGCCGGCTGCCCACCACCGACCGCACGGCCTTCGCCGCCCAGCTCGACGAGCGGGCGCTCACCGCGGGAGAACGATGACGATGCGACCCCTCCGGACGTCCCTGCTCGCCCTGACGACGCTCGCCTTCGCCGCGACCGCCCACGCCCAGCTCGGCGGCGGGGGTCGCATCCCCGAGGCGCGCGAGCTGGTCGAGGTGAGCGCCGCCCCGGTGACGCTGCCCGCCGGCGGCCGCGGCGAGGCGCGGGTGACCGTGCGGGTGCGCGACGGCTGGCACATCAACGCCAACCCGCCTTCGCTCGACTACATGATCCCGACCGAGGTGTCGCTCATCGCGGCCGGCGGCGTCACCGCCGGGCGTCCGCTCTACCCGGCGCCGCGCGAGCAGAAGCTGGCGTTCGAGGAGACCCCGCTCAAGGTCTACGACCACGAGTTCGCGGTCCGGGTGCCGCTCGCCGCCGCCGGCGCCGCGCCGGGGTCGCTCACGCTGAGCGGCACGGTCGGCTTCCAGGCCTGCAACGACCAGGTGTGCCTGGCGCCCGCCACCGCACCGTTCGAGATCGCAGTCACGGTCACCGCCGCGGCCGCGGGCGCCCCGGCGGGCGACGCGGCGCCGGGCGGGACCACCGACG
>CAZKQE010000019.1:0-15529 GCA_964554725.1 uncultured bacterium | reverse complement strand
CCCCACCGGCATGGTGTGGCCGCCCGGCGTCATGGGCATCCTGGTCACCGAGGGCGTGCGCGGCGAGGGCGGCATCCTGCGCAACCGCGACGGCGAGCGCTTCATGTGGAAGTACCTGCCGGAGGCGCGCCGCCACGAGTACGCGGCCGACGAGGCCGAGGCGCGGCGCTGGGTCGAGGCCGCGGTCGAGGGGCGGCAGACCGACGCGCGGCGCCCGCCCGAGCTCTCGACCCGCGACAACGTCGCGCGCGCGATCTACACCGAGGTGAAGGAGGGCCGCGGCACGCCGCACGGCGGGGCGTTCCTCGACATCAGCTACATGCCGGCCGAGCGGGTGAAGAAGAAGCTCCCCTCCATGTACCACCAGTTCATGGAGCTGGCCGACGTGGACATCACGAAGCAGCCGATGGAGGTGGGACCGACCACCCACTACGTGATGGGCGGCATCCGCGTCGACCCCGACACCGGCGCGGCGACCGAGCCGGGCCTGTACGCGGCCGGCGAGGCGGCGGCCGGCCTCCACGGCGCCAATCGCCTCGGCGGCAACTCGCTCTCGGACCTGGTCGTGTTCGGGCAGCGGGCGGGCGCCGGCGCCGCGCGCTACGTCGTGGACCTGGTCGGGAGCCCCCGGGTCTCGGACGCCGAGGTCGAGGCCGAGGTCCGCGACCTGCTCGCCCCGCTCGCGCGCGCCGCCGGCGAGTCGCCGTATCGCATCCACGAGGCGCTGCAATCCTGCATGGATCGCCTGGTCGGCATCTTCCGGGTCGAGGCCGACCTCGAGGCCGCCGTGCGCGAGCTGGAGTCGCTCCAGGCCCGCGCCGCGCAGGCGCGCGTCGAGGGTTCGCGCGCGTTCAACCCCGGCTGGCATCTGTCCCGCGACCTGCGCAACATGCTGATGGTCTCCGAGGCGATCGCGCGCAGCGCGCTGCTGCGGCGGGAGAGCCGCGGCGCCCATTCCCGTCTCGACCATCCGGGGACGGATCCCGCGTTCGGGACGGTCAACCACTGCGTCACGAAGGGGGCGGACGGCATGAAGGTCGCGGCGACACCGCTGCCGGTGATGCCGGCCGAGCTGAAGGCGCTGTTCGACCCGGCGCCGGCGCCGGCGGGGAGCGCATCGTGAGCCACGCGCGCGAGGCGGTCCTCCGGGTCTACCGGGGCGATGCCGCGGGCGGCGCGGAGGTCGAGTACCGGGTGCCGGTCGAGACCGGGATGGTGGTGCTCGACGCGATCCACTGGATCCAGGCCCACGCCGCGCCGGACCTCGCGGTGCGCTGGAACTGCAAGGCCGCCAAGTGCGGCTCGTGCAGCGCCGAGGTGAACGGCAAGCCGGCGCTCATGTGCAAGAGCCGCATGGAGCACTTCCCGGCCGGGGTGCCGATCGTCGTCCGTCCGATGAAGACGTTCCCGATCATCCGCGACCTGGTGACCGACGTGTCGTGGAACTACGAGGTGAACAAGCGCATCCCACCGTTCCAGCCGCGGGCGGACGCCGAGTGGCGCTGGCAGCAGTCCGACATCGACCGGGTGCAGGAGTTCCGCAAGTGCATCGAGTGCTTCCTGTGCCAGGACGTCTGCCACGTGCTGCGCACCCACGAGCTCAAGCACCGCTTCGCCGGGCCGCGCTTCCTGGTGCGCATCGCCGGGCTCGAGATGCACCCGATCGACGGCGCCGACCGCAGCGGGTTCCTCAAGGACGACGCCGGAATCGGCCTGTGCAACATCACGAAGTGCTGCACCGAGGTGTGTCCGGAGAGCATCACGATCACGGACAACGCGATCATCCCGCTCAAGGAGCGGGTGGTGGACCGCTTCTACGACCCGGTGCTGGGGCTGTGGCGGAGGATCACCGGCACGAAGTAGCGCCGCGCCCGGCGATGCGGGGCCGCTAGGCGGCCCGCTCGCCCGCGTCCTGCCCGGCGCCCCGCGCGAGCGCGGCGGTGAGGGCGTCCAGGCAGTCCGCCTCGAGTCCGACGCCGCGCTCCTTCTCGAGGATGCGCAGCGCGGTCTCCTCGGGGATCGCCGGACGGTAGGGCCGATTCGAGGTCAACGCCTCGAACATGTCCGCCACGGCCAGCACCCGGCCGCCGCGCGGGATCGCGTCTCCGGCCAGCTGGCGATGATAGCCGCGGCCGTCGAGGCGCTCGTGGTGCGATCCCGCGACCAGCGCCAGCGAGCCGAAGCCGCGGATGCGCTCGAGCACGCACTGGGTGAAGAACGGGTGCAGGCGCACCAGCTCCCACTCCTCGGAGGTCAGCGCCCCCGGCTTGTCGAGGATCGAGTTGGGGATCGAGAGCTTGCCCAGGTCGTGGAGCAGCCCGGCCCGCCGCAGCTCGGCGATGTCGGCCGGCGGCAGCCCCAGCTCGGCCGCGATCCCGACCGCGATATCGGTGACCCGCGCCGAGTGGGTGGCGGTGTACGGCGACTTGGCGTCCACGACCGCCGCGAACCCCTCGGCGATGCGGTCGAGCGTGTTGGGTCCGGCCAGCAGCGCGGCGTCGCCGGGCTCGCAGTCGCGCACCGCCTGCTGCAGGGCGTACTCGTCGAGGCCGCACCAGTGCGCGAGGTCGGCCTCGAGGCCCTCCGCGGCGGCGACCAGCGTGGGGTCGAACCAGCGTCCGCCGCGCTCGCGCGCCACCTCGATCGCCGCCGGGGGGCCTTCGAGCGCGGCGAACACCTCGAGGGTCTGGGCGAGGCCCATCAGCCGCGCCAGCAGGGGGATCTCCTGGCCCCGCAGCCCGCGCGGGTAGCCGTGCCCGTCCCAGTGCTCGTCGAGCGAGCTGAGCGCGACCGCCACCTGGGGGCTGAAGCCGAGCCGCGTCACGATGTCGGCGCCGCGTCGGCAGCGCGTCTCGACCAGCTTCGCCGCCTCGCGCGGGCCCGCGGCGGCCAGCCCGGCCACGCGGCAGGCGCGCTCGAACCACGACGCGCCGGGGGCCGCGTGGGCGAGCGCGAAGCGCGCCGCCTTGAAGTAGTTGGCCCAGTCCACATGGCGCAGGTCGCGTTTCGCGACGCGCTCGTCGCCGCCGAACAGCTCGAACACCCGCGCGGCGTTGCTCGAGCAGCCGACGTCCTTCAGCATCAGCGCGTAGTAGAGGTCGCGCTGGTCCCCCATCGGCAGGCCGAGCCGTTTCGCCAGCCGCATGCCGATGAGACAGGTGCGCAGCGCGTGGCCGAACGGGTGGCCCTCGGTGATGTCGAGGGCGAACGAGAGCGCCGAGAACACCTCGGCCACGCTGACCGAGATGGGGCGCTCCTCGTCGCGCGCGGGGTTCGGGGCCATGCGCCCGGTATCGGCCGGGACCGCCCGGCGCTTGAGGGCGAACCGGCTGCGGGGCGCGGGGTTGGGGGCCTTCCGCGGACCCCGGATCGGCGGCGGCATGCCGCCGGGCGGCGGTGCGCCGCGCCGCGTCCCGCGGCGGCCCCGGGCCCGGCGGGGTGCGCATCCCGCACCGGCGGGAGTTGCCGAAGGCCGGCGCCAGGCCCTACCATTCCATCGGCTCGCACCATCCCACAGCGTCCCGAGGGACCCCGCCCCGCCCGCCGCGGAGCGCCCGCGGGGCCGGTCCCAACCTCTTGCCTGGAGCCCCGATGCCCCCGCCGCGCCGGCCCGCGCGCCTCGCCGCGCCCGCGACCGCCCTGCTCGCTCTGCTCGCCCTGGTCGCCCTCGCCGCGCCGGCCCAGGCGCTGCGGATCGTCAACTACAACATCACGAACTATCCGGGGCTCAACCTCGCGGGCCGTCAGCCCCACTTCCGCACGGTCCTGGCGCCGCTCGGCGCCGACGTCGTCGTGGTGCAGGAGATCCAGAGCCAGGCCGGGGTGGACTCGTTCCGCACCCACGTGCTCAACGTGATCGAGCCCGGGCAGTGGCTGTCGGCGCCGTTCATCAACGGCAACGACACCGACAACGCGCTCTTCTACAAGCCGGCGAAGGTGCAGTTCCTCGGCGGCTGGGCCTGGTACCCGTCGGCGACCAATCTGCGGCTCGTCAACTGCTACCGCCTGAAGCCGGTCGGCTACGCGGCCGCGGCGGCGGAGCTGCGCATCTACTCCCAGCACCTCAAGGCGTCCCAGGGCTTCGAGACCGACCGGTTGAACGAGGCGATCGGCATCCGGGACAGCATGAACGCGGTGCCACCCGGCACCCACTGCATCCTGACCGGCGACTTCAACATCTACTCGGGCGCCGAGCCCGCCTTCACGAAGCTGCGCGAGAGCCAGGCGGACAACGACGGCCGCCTCTACGACCCGCTGAACGCCCCGCTCAGCACCTGGAACACCGGCAGCCTGGCGGCGATCCACACCCAGAGCCCGTGCTCGACCTGCCCGTCCGGGTTCGCCACCGGCGGGCTCGACGACCGCTTCGACATGTTCCTGCCCACCTACAACCTGAACGACGGCGAAGGGCTCGACCTGCTGGCCGCGACCTACAAGCCGGTCGGCAACGACGGCCTCCACTACAATCTCAACATCACGGACAACCCCACGATCCCGGAGGGGGCCGCCTACGCGAGCGCGCTGTGGAACGCCAGCGACCATCTGCCGATCCGCGTGGACGTACAGCTCCCGGCGAAGGTCGCGGGGCCGCCCGCCCTCGCCTTCGGGTCGGTCCTCGTCGGCGCGGTCGCCAATCAGACCCTCGCCGTCTCGAACCCCGCCACGGTCCCGGCCGACGAGCTGAACTACACGCTCGCCGCCCCGGCCGGGTTCACCGCCCCGGCCGGCGGCTTCATCGCCAACGCGGGCGCCGCCGCCAACCTGCACACGGTGGGCATGTCCACCGCGACGTCCGGCGTCCTCGGCGGATCGCTCGTCATCGCCTCGGACGACCCCGACAACCCGAACGCCGCGGTGACCCTCTCGGGCACCGTGCTCGACCACGCGCAGGCCTCGCTCGACTCGAGCGCCGCGCTGCTGTCCCGGCACCTCGAGTTCGGCGAACAGCCGGCGGGCGGGTTCCCGACCCTGATGGCGCGCGTCCACGACCGCGGCTACCAGTCCCTGCGGGCGCGCCTCGCGGTGAACGGCGCGGTCGTCACCGGCGGCGACGGCCGCTTCTCGCTGGTCGGCGGGTTCAGCCCCACGCTGGTCGCCGGGACCGCCGCCACCTGGACCGTCCAGTTCGACGACGCGGGCGCGACCCAGGACGTGGACTACGACGCCACCCTCACCTTCACCAGCGCGGACGAGCCGCTGCCCGGGGCGACCGCCCAGCCCGACCTGACGGTGACGCTGCACGCGAAGGTGACGAGCGGCACCGTGGGCGCCCCCGGCGGGCCGGCACCGCCGGCCGTCACGCGCCTCCACGCGCCCTATCCCAACCCGGTCACGGACGGCGCCACGGTCCACTTCGACCTGGCGGCGGCGGCCGAGATCGTGCTCGACGTGCACGACGTGACCGGGCGCCGGGTCGCGACCCTGGCGGAGGGCGGTCTCCCGGCCGGCCGGCACCAGCGCGCGTGGGACGCCGGCGCGGCCGCGGGCGCCGGGCTGTACTTCGTGCGGCTGCGCGTCGCCGGAGAGCCGGTCCGGGTCGCCCGCCTGGTGCGCGTGCGCTGACCGGCCGGGGCCGGCGCGGCTCCGGCCGACGCGGGCGGGCGCGGCAGCGGTTGCGGCCCGCGCCGCCCGGGGCCTACAATCTTCACGGCGCCACAGCACCCCGATCCCGCAACGCGGCCGCCGCGATCGTCCCCCTGCCGGTCGCACCCTCGAGCGACGGAGTCCCGATGCCCCCGCACCGGTGGAGGATCAGCCTACGGCCCCTGGCGGGCCTGCTCGTCCTCGCGTGCCTGGCCACCCCCGCCCATGCGCTCCGGGCCGTGACCTGGAATCTGCTCAACTACCCGGGGCTCAGCCTCTCGACCCGGCAGCCGCACTTCCGCACCGTGATGGCGGCGATCAACGCCGACGTCGTGATCGCTCAGGAGCTGAACAGCGCCGCCGGACGCGACTCGTTCCTGCTCAACGTGCTCGACGTGGTCCAGCCGGGCCAGTGGGCGGCCACGAGCTGGCTGAGCCTCGGCTCCGGCGAGGGCGGGGCCGTCTTCTACCGGCCGGGCAAGGTGACGGTGAGCGGGCTCTCCTCGATCTCGACCGGCGGGCCCCGCGCGGTGCTGGTGTGCCTGATGCAGCCGGTGGGCTACACCGCGCCCGCCGCCTCGACCCGGCTCTACTCCGTCCACTTCAAGGCGGGCGGACCCGGCACCCCCGACTCGACCCAGCGCCGGGTCGAGTGCACGAGCCTGCGCGCGACGCTCAACCTCCTGCCCGCGGGCACCAACCTGCTGCTGGGTGGCGACAGCAACTTCTACGGCTCCTGGGAGGGCGGCTACATCCGCCTCACCGAGTCGCAGCTCGACAACGACGGCCGGCTCAAGGACCCGCTCGCCATTCCCGGCACCTGGAACAACAACTCCGGCTACGCCCTCTACCACACCCAGTGCCCCTGCAACACCGGCTGCCCGGCCGGCTTCTCGGGCGGCGGGATGGACGACCGATTCGACCTCTGGCTCACCTCGATCGGGATGCAGGACGGCGAGGGTCTCGACTACCTGCCCGACTTCACGGTCGCGAACGGGGCGATGCCGTTCACCTACGGGAACGACGGCACGAAGTACAACTCGGACATCAACGCCGGCGGCAGCAACGGCATGGTCCCGATCGCGGTCGCCAACGCTCTCTTCAGCGCCTCCGACCACCTGCCGGTCGTCATCACGATCCAGGTTCCGGCGAAGGTGGTGGCCGCCGGCTCGCTCGCCTTCGGCAGCGCGATCGTCGGCGGCGCGGCGAACCAGAACCTCGCCGTCTCGAACGGCGCCACCGCCCCGGCGGACGAGCTGAGCTACACGCTCGCCGCCCCCGCCGGCTTCACCGCCCCGGGCGGATCGTTCGCCGCCAACGCCGGCGCCGCGGCGAACCTCCACGCGATCGGCATGGACACCGCGGCCCCCGGGGTGAAGGGCGGCACGCTGACCGTGAACTCGGACGACGTGGACGCGCCGGCGCACGACGTGACGCTCTCGGGCACCGTGCTCGACCACGCCGCCGCCTCGCTCGATTCGAGCGCGACGCTGCTCTCCGCCGCGGTCGACTTCGGCGACCACGAGGTGGGCCAGTTCTCGAACCAGCCGGTGCGCGTCCACAATCTCGGCTACGACGCCCTGCAGGCGCGGCTGTCGGTGGACGCGGCGGGGATCGTCGGCGGCGACGGCCGCTTCTCGATCGTGGGCGGCTTCAGCCCGGCGCTGCTCTCCGGGCTCGGCCAGACCTGGAGCATCGCCTTCAACGACGCCGGCGCGACCCTGGACCAGGAATACACCGCGACGCTCACCTTCGAGAGCAGCGACGAGCCGCTGCCCGGGGCCGCCGCCGCCTCCGACCTGGTCGTGTCGCTGCGCGCGAAGCCGCTCTCCGGCACCACCGGCGTCCCGGGCGAGCCGCCGCCCGCCACGCTCGCGTTCCACGGTCCGCGCCCCAACCCGCTCGCGCGCGAGACGGTGTTCGCGTTCGACCTGCCGCGGGCCGCGCCGGTGACCCTCGCCATCTACGACCTCGGCGGCCGCCGCGTCGCCAGCCTGGTCTCGGGCACCCTCGGCGCCGGCCGGTACCAGATGCCGTGGCGGGCGGTGACCGAGGGCGGCGCCGGCGTGCCGGGCGGACTCTACTTCGCGCGGTTCTCGACGCCGGGCCTGCAGCGCGTGTCGCGCCTGATCGTCCTTCCCTGACCGCGCGCCCGCGTCGCCGCGCTCAGGGCGGCGCGTCCGACTCGCCCCACGCGAACCCGCGGCACGACCGCACCGGCAGCCGCGGATAGCGCGGGAACGCCGGGTCGTCGGCGGAACGGCGGCACAGCCAGTAGGTCGCGCGTGACGCCGCCACCTGCCGGGCGTGCCGGCAGTCCCGGCACAGGCCGACCGGATCGCCGGCGTCGGCCGACGCGCCCGGGACGGGCGGCGGGAGCGGCGCCCCGACCAGCCGCGCGTGCTCGACCGCCAGGCAGCGGTCCATGACCACCACCAGGCCGGCCGCGCGCGCGATCGCCGCCGCCTCCTCGTTCACCACGCCGACCTGCAGCCACAGCGTCCGCGCTCCCGCCGCGACCGCCGCGCGCGCCACCTCGGGCGTGTGCTCGGGGCGGCGGAAGACGTCCACCAGACCCACCCGCTCCGGCACCGCGCGCAGGTCGGGGTAGCAGGTCCGGCCGTGCACCGTCCGCAGGTTCGGGTTCACCGGGACGACCGTGTACCCCTGCTCGATCAGGTCGCCCATCACGCCGTGACTGGGGCGGCCGGCACGCGCGGAGGCCCCGACCAGGGCCACCACCGGGCGGGCGAGCAGCAGCGCCCGCAGGTCGCGGTCGGAGGGCGCGGCGGGATCGGGGCTCATGGGACCCAATCTAGCCCCCCGGCCGCGACGGCGCACCACCCTTGACTTGCACCCGCCGCGGCCGCAGATTCGCCCCCCTGTCCGGGTCCCTGCAGGCCGTCCGGGTCGGGTCCTGCGCATCCTTCTGGGGGGAGAGTCGATGTCCTGCGTCCCGTCGTCCGCCACCCGCACCGCCCTCGCCGCGCTGACGCTGGCCGGGCTGCTCGCCGCCGTCCCCGCCCGGGCCGGCGACGACGTCGGCAGCATCAACTTCATCATGGGGTACAAGAACCTCGAGGAAGGCTGGTACCTGGGCCCGCCGACCGCGACCTCTCCGGGGCGGGTCGAGCAGCCGGCGCTCGGGGTGGAGCTGACCTGGGGCAGGAAGGGCTGGCCGGCGCGGATCGCGCTCGACCTGCTGCACTCCTACGACGACGGCATCACCCACGTCCCGGCGTTCTTCACCACGCCGAAGTACGACCAGCGCCTGCGCGCGAGCACGATCGAGCTGGCGCTGGGACTGCGGCGCGGCTGGGCGATCCGCAGCGTCACCCCCTACCTCGGCGCCGGCGGCGTGTGGGTGCGCGGCAACGCGGCGGTGGAGATCATCGACCCCGACGCGAGCGCGCACGGCACCCTCACCGCCCGCGCCCACTCGCGCGCGTCGGCGATCGGCTACTGGGCCGGCGCCGGCATCGCGTGGCGGATCGGACCGCGCTTCCAGCTCGGGCTCTCGGGCCGCTACTCGAAGGCGACGCTGGACGCGACCCCGCTGGTCGTGGACCAGGGGACGCTGCCGTTCTCGAACACGACCACCCCGCAGCTGGACGGCGGCGGGCGGCAGATCAAGCTGATGGTCGGCTGGGCGTATCCCCGCCGCGATTGATGGCGCGCGCGGGACCCGCCGCCGCGGGCCCCCCGTCGCTGCGGTAGACTTCCCGGGCATGCCGCCCCGACCCTCCCGGCCCCGCCCCGCATGAAGCGCGCCTCCGGCGCCGCGCGCGCGCGCCCGGCGCCGTCGCGCGGCGGGTTCGCTCTCCATGCGGACCCGTCGCTCACCCCGCTCGCCGACCGGCGCTGGTCGCTGGCGGCGCTCGCGGTGGCGGCGGCGCTCGGCGTGGCGCTGCTCGCGATGGCGCTCGGGCCCCACCGGGTGGGCGACTACTTCACCGAGACCGACTTCTACGGCGCCTACGCCGAGGGGGCGCGCGGGATCCAGGCCGGGCGCCTCGACCCCTCGCGCTACGGTGTCGTCGGCCCCGGCTACGAGGTCGCGCTGGCGCTCGCCGGTGTCGTCGTGCGCGACCTGCTGCTCGCCGCCGAGCTGCTGTCGGTGCTCTCCGTGGCGCTCGGGGTGGCGCTGTGGTCGCGCCTGCTCGCCCGTCGTGCCGACCCGCGGCTGGCGTTCGCGGCGACCCTGTTCCTGGCCGCCAACGCCACGCTGTTCCGCTACGGCTACTCGGCGACCACCGACGCCTTCGCCTGGGGCCTCCAGGCGTTCGCGCTCTACCTGCTGCTCGCGCGCACCCGTCCGCGCGCCGCGCTGGCCGCCGGACTGGTCGCGGCGTGCGCGTTCCTCACCCGCTACACCGCGGTCTACCTGCTGCCCGCCGGCCTGCTGGCGCTGCTCGCCGGGGGCACGCTGCAGCCGCGACGCGCCCGCGCGGCGCTGCTGTTCGCGCTCGGCTTCGCCGCCCCGGTCGTCCCCTGGGTGCTCTACTCCCTCGCGCACGGCGGCTCGCTCGCGCTCCAGCTCCACCACAACATCGCCTACGACGTGTTCGCGCGCGCGCGCGGCATCCCGTGGGACGACTACCAGAAGCTGATGCAGCCCGAGTTCCGCTCGCTCGCCGACGTCATCGCCCGCGACCCGGGCGCGGTCGCGCGCCGCATGCTGTTCAACGTCGGGGACCACCTGCGGCTGGACCTGACCGCCCTGCTCGGGCTCCCGGTGGCGGTCGCGGCCGGCGCCGGGCTGGCGCTCGCCGCGCTCGACGGCACCCTGCGGCGCCTCGCGGCGCTGTGGCTCGCCGGCGCGCTCGCGTTCCTCGCCCTGGTGCCGGTGTTCTACTCCGAGCGCTACTCGCTGCCGCTGCTGCCGGTCTACGCCGCGCTGGCGGGCGCCGCCTTCGCCTCGCCGCGGTTCGCGCTCGCGGTCGGCCGCGGGCGCTCGCTGTGGCTCAAGGCGGCGCTCGCCCTGCTGCCGCTCGCCCTCTCGCTCCAGGCCTCGGTGCGCGCGCAGGCGCGGGTGCTGGACCAGCTCCCGGTCGAGGTGCTCGGCGCGGCCGAGGTCCTGCGCGGCTCGGCGCGCGCGGGCGACCGCGTGATCGCGCGCAAGCCGCACGTCGCCTTCCACGGCGGCGTGACGCCGCTCGCGTTCCCGTTCACGACCACGCTGCCCGAGCTGGCCGCGTACGCGCGCGAGCACCGCGCGCGCTGGCTCTACTTCTCGTGGCCCGAGGCGGAGATGCGTCCGTCCTACTTCTTCCTGCTCGATACCAGCGCGGTGGTGCCGGGGCTGACCCCGCGCAGCGTCTCGCGTGCCCACCCGGCGGTCCTCTACGAGATCGGCGACGGGTTCGGCCCGCCGCCGCCGTGGCTCGCCGAGGACACGCTGGTCGCCTGGCACACCGCGCGCGCCCGGCTGATGGTGAACCCGCGCGAGGCGCGCTCGCTCTACACGCTGGGGCTGGTCGCGCGCGCCCGCGGGCGGCTGGACGAGGCGCGGCGCCACCTCGAGCGCGCCGTGCGCGCGGCGCCCGACGACCTGCCCGCGGTGCTGACCCTGGCCGACGTCCACCTGCGGGCGGGCGACGGGCCGCGCGCCGCCGAGGCCTTCCAGCGTGCGCTGGCGCTCGATCCCGGCAACCGGGTGGCCCGGGTCGGGCTCGGCTGGGCGGCACTGGTCGGCCGCGACGTCGGCGCGGCGGCGCGGCTGTGGCGCGGCGTCATCGGCGAGACGGACGATGATGCTACCCTGCGGCGCATGATCGAGCTCTATCACGCGGTCGGCGACGCCCAGGCCGAGGCCGAGGCGCGGGCGGCCCTGGCCCGGCTCGAGGGCCGGCCGTGAGCGGCTGCGGCGCGGCGGCGGACGGATCCCGCGTGCGGTGGCGGACGGCGCTGGCGCTGGCGGCGCTGGTCGGCCTCGGCTGCGCCCGCGCTCCGGGCGGCCCGCCCGATCCCCGCCGCGCCGCACCCGCCGCCGACTCGGTGACCGTGGCGCTGTGGCGGTTCGACGAGGTCTCGGGCCCGCGTTGCGCCGACGCCGGGCCGTTCCGGCTCGACGCCACCGCCGGCGCCGGCACGCGGACCAGCTACGGACGGATCGCGGGCGCGCGCGAGTTCACGCGGATCATCGACTCGTTCGTCCACGTCCCGCACAACCCGGTGTTCGACGGGACCGGCGGGTTCACGGTCGAGGCCTGGGTGCTGCCGCAGGCGTTCGGTCAGTACGAGGACACGCCGATCGCGGCGCGCTGGACGCAGGAGGGCAGCGCGCAGAGCTGGCTGTTCGCCATCGTCGGCGCGGACATCCAGCCGCCGCTCGCCCGGCTGCCGAGCCCCGGGTTCCACGCCGCGCTGGTGCGCGGCGCGCGCGAGGGCCAGCTCCTGTTCGCGTTCCAGCCCGCCGACGCGAGCCCGCCGCGCGCCTTCACCTCGGCCACCCGGCTGGTCCTGGGCCGCTGGCACCACGTCGCCGCGAGCTACGACGGCGCGGTGGTGCGGCTCTACATCGATGGCCGGCTCGACGCCCAGTACGCCACCCGCGGCGCCATCCAGCGCAGCGACGCGCCGCTGCTGATCGGCAACTACTTCGACACCCGGCGCCTGAGCCGCTTCAGCGGCGAGCTGCGCATGGACCCGGGCGGCGACGAGAACCCCTACTACGCCTTCGAGGGGCAGATCGACGAGCTGCGGCTCTCGAGCACCGCCCGCCTCGAGTTCCCCGGGGCCGACCGGTGAGCCCGCGGCCGCGTCCCGCCCCGGCGGCCGCCGCCCGCGGCTGGCCGCTGGCGCCGGTGATCCTGCTGTTCGCGGGCAGCGGGTTCTCGGCGCTGGTCTACGAGATCGTCTGGTTCGAGCTGCTCGAGCTGGTGGTCGGCTCCTCGGCGATCTCCCTCGGCATCCTGCTCGCCACCTTCATGGGCGGGCTGTGCCTCGGCAGCCTGCTGCTGCCGCGGTGGGTCGCCCGGACGGCGCATCCGTTCCGCGTCTACGCGCGGCTCGAGCTGGGGATCGCCGCGCTCGGGGTCGCCGTGTTCTTCGTCGTCCCGCTATTGGGCGGCCTCTACACCGGGAGCGGCGCCCACGGCCTGTGGGGGGTGTTCCTGCGCGCGGCGATCGCCGGCCTGTGCCTGCTGCCGCCGACGCTGCTCATGGGGGCGACGCTGCCCGCGATCGCCCGCGGCGTCGAGGCGAGCCCGCGCGGCGTCGCCTGGCTCGGCGTCTTCTACGGCGGCAACATCGCCGGCGGCATCGCCGGCTGTCTGCTGGCCGGCTTCTACCTGCTGCGCGTCCACGACTCCGGGGTGGCGACCGCGGTCGCGGCGGCGACCAACGTCGCGGTGGCGGCGGTCGCGTGGGCGCTCGCCCGCCGCGCGCCGGCGCCCGACGCGCCGCCCGCCCCGGTCCCGGCCGCGGAGCGCGCCCCGGCGGGCGACCTGGCGGTCTACCTCGCGATCGGGGTCTCCGGCCTGTGCGCGCTGGGCGCGGAGGTGGTGTGGACGCGGCTGCTCTCGCTGCTGCTCGGTACCACGGTCTACACGTTCTCGATCATCCTCGCCGTCTACCTCACGGGGCTCGGCATCGGCAGCAGCCTCGGGGCCGCGGTCGCGCGCACGACGCGCCATCCACGCGCCGCGCTCGGCCTCTGCCAGCTCCTCGCCGCGCTCGCGGTCGCCTGGGCGGCATGGGCGATCGCCCGCTCGCTGCCCTACTGGCCGGTCGCGCCCTCGCTCACCCGCGACCCGTGGGTCGGCTTCCAGCTCGACCTGGTGCGCTGCCTGTGGGCCGCCCTGCCGGCGACCGTGCTGTGGGGAGCCAGCTTCCCGCTCGCCCTGGCGGCGGCGGCGCGCGGACAGGACCCCGGGCGGCTGGTCGGGGCCGTCTACGCCGCGAACACCGCCGGCGCCATCGCCGGGGCCCTGCTGTTCAGCTTCGCCGTCATCCCCTCCGCCGGCACCCGGGTCGCGCAGCAGGCGCTGGTCGCGATCGCGGCGCTGGTGGGGGTGGTCCTGCTGGGGCAGGCCGTGGCGTCCGCGGGGCGCGCCGCGCGCACCGCGCGGGCGGTCGCGCTCGCCGCCGCCGCCGCGCTCGCCGCCCTGCTGGTCGCGCGCGTCCCGCCCATCCCCGACGCGCTGATCGCCCTCGGCCGCTACGTCGCGTTCCGGCAGGCCCCCGGCAACCCGCGCGCCGAGGACGGGCGCGACCCCAACGTGCTCTACGTCGGCGAGGGGCTCACCCAGTCGGTGGTGGTCTCGACCAACGGCCGCGCGCGCATCTTCCACGTCAGCGGCAAGGTGGAGGCCTCGACGACACCCAAGGACATGCGCCTCCAGCGCATGCTCGGCCACATCCCGGCGCTGGTCCATCCCGCCCCGCGCTCGGTGCTCATCGTCGGCTGCGGCGCCGGCATCACCGCCGGCAGCTTCGCCCTCTATCCCGGGATCGAGCGCATCGTCATCTGCGACATCGAGCCGCTGGTGCCGGCCAGGGTGGCGCCGTTCTTCGCCCCCGAGAACTACGACATCGTGAACGACCCGCGGGTCGAGATCGTCCACGACGACGCACGGCACTACATCCTCACCACCCGGGAGACGTTCGACATCATCACCTCGGACCCGATCCACCCGTGGGTGAAGGGCTCGGCGGCGCTCTACAGCAGCGACTACTTCGAGCTGGTGAAGCGCCACCTGAACCCGGGCGGCGTGGTCACCCAGTGGGTGCCGCTCTACCAGGCGAGCGAGCCGACCGTGAAGGGGGAGATCGCCACCTTCTTCGGCGCGTTCCCGAACGGCACGGTGTGGGCGAACAACGACCAGGGTCAGGGTTACGACCTGGTGCTGCTCGGCACCGACCGGCCTACGGTGATCGACCTCGACGCGCTGACCGCGCGGCTCGCGCGCCCCGAGTACGAGGCGGTGCGGCGCTCGATCGCCGACGTCGGGTTCCCGACCGTGATCGACCTGCTCGCCACCTACGGCGGCCGCCGCTCCGACCTCGCGCCGTGGCTCGCCGACGCGCGCATCAACCGCGACCGCAAGCCGTGGCTCCAGTACCAGGCCGGCTGGGAGTCCTACACCGAGCAGACCGACGACGTGTACGGCGCCATGGCCGCCTACCGGCGCTTCCCGGCCGACCTGTTCGTGGGCTCGGAGACGCTGACCGGCGCGCTGCGCGCGGGCGGCACGGTCCCGCCTCCGGTCGACGGCCGCTGAGCCGGCCGGTCGGGCCGGCGAGCGGACGAGATTTGCGATTGTGCGCCCGCGTCCCCGGCGCCTAGCATTGAGGATCGCCGGACGCCGCGTCCCGATCCCGGGACGCGGCGACGTTCGAGCCACCGGCGCGAGGGATCCATGACCGCCGCCGTGCCACCGCCCGCCCGCCAGGTCCTGTGCGCGACCCTGCTCGCCGCCGCCTTCCTCGCCGCTTCGGCCGTCCCGGGCTTCGCCGCGCCGCCGCGCGCCGGCGCGATCCCGGCACGCAGGGCGACCCCCCTCGGCGCGAGCATCCTCGACCTCTCGCGCCATCTCGACATCAACCGCCTCAACCTCTTCACCACCAACTTCGGGCACTTCGCCTGGGATCTCGCCACCGGCGGCCCGGGACTGGTCTGGCCGCGCGGCACCGACCAGACTGCCGTGTTCGCGTCGGGATTGTGGCTCGGCTGCCGGGTGGGGGGCGAGTTGCGGGTCGCGGTGGCCGAGTATTCGTCGGAGTACGGCGGCTACGGCATGGTCGGCGGAACCTATGATCAGCCCGACCTTCCCCAGCATCGCACCTACAAGGTGGCCCGTTGGACGGGGGACCCCGCCGACTCGGCGCGGGTCGAACGCTCGCCGGCCGAGCTCGCGGCCGACCCGCTTCTCGATCCGTCGCTCCACGACGGCTGGTCGGCCTACCTCGCCGGCGCCGCGCCCTACGGCGCCCCGACGCGACT
>CAZKQE010000018.1:0-15882 GCA_964554725.1 uncultured bacterium | reverse complement strand
TGTTGATCGCCTACCGCCCCGCCCCCCCGCCGCTCACCCGGGACCTGGCCGGCGCGCGCGCGCGGCCGGCCGCCGCCGCCGCCACCGGCGGGCTCGTGGCCGCCCGCAGCCGCGGGCGCGGGGAGCCGCCCGCCCGGGGGCGCCCCGCCGCCGCGCCCCGACCGCGGCGGGCCCCGCTCACGGCGTCGGCGTGAGGGCGGCGGCGCGGTAGACCACCCCGCCGTCGGCGTCCACCGCCAGCGTGTGGCGCTGGACGAGCGGTCCCGCGGTCACCATCCCGCCGCTCCAGCTCGGTTCGCCGGGACGGTCGGCCCACTGCCAGGTGAGGGTGAACGACGCGTCGCGCCCGACCCGGAACGGGAACACCGCCCGCTGGCCGTCGGGCAGCGACTCGCGCACGAAGGTCTGGCCGTCCACCGTCAGCCGCACGCGGGTGAGGGTGGAGCCGGCGCCGTTCTCGACCACCGCCTCGTGGGACGGGCGCCGCTCGAGCAGGCCGGGGAGCTGCTTCCATCCGTACCAGCCGATCGCCAGGACGACCACCAGCAGCAGCAGCTTCTTCATGGGTTCCACCCCCGTTCTCCCGCGACGTGCGGGAGGCGGCCGGGGACGCTACTCCCGACCGGCGCGGGGCCGCAAGCGGGCGCGGCCTATTCGGCGAGCGGCCCCTCGCCCGGGCGACCCTCGACCGCGGTCGCGACGCGGCCCGCCGGCGCCCCCTCCGGGGCGCGCCGGAAGGCGCGGTAGAAGATCAGGGCGGCGAGGCCGTAGAGCCCGGCGGTGACGTAGAACGGGACGTGGTAGCCGAAGCGCTGGATGATGATGCCGCTCGCCGTGGCGCTGAACGCCCAGCCGCAGTTCCAGACCAGGGTGATGAGGCTGGTCGCGCGCGCCCGCAGCGAGGGGGGCAGCGCCTCCATCACGAATGCCTGGACCAGCGGCGTCGAGGCCTGCATGAGCGTGGCGCGCATCCAGAACGCCGCCACCGCCACGCCGAGCCGGTCCTCGGCCCCGAGCGTGACCAGGAACGGGAGCGAGAGCGCCTGGGCGGCGATCGCGGTGCGCAGCATGCCGAAGCGGCGGGCGAGCGCCGGGCCCAGCAGCGAGGCGGCGGCGGTGAACACCGCCGCCAGCGAGAAGAACACGCCGATCTGTGAGCTCGTGCAGCCGAAGCGGTTGGCGAAGTACAGGTTCATGAACGGGATCACGAGACCGGCGCCCGAGCCGATGAGGAAGGCGTTGAGCCCGATCGGCAGCAGCCGCTGCCGCTCCGCCGGCGCCGGTCCGCCCGTGGCGGGCGCCGCGAGCGCCTCCTCCGGCGCCCGCACCCGCAGCAGCGGCAGGCAGGCCGCCGCGTTGAGCAGCACCCCCAGCCACAGCGCGCCGCGGAAGGCGTGCACGGGATCGAGCCGCGGGCCGGCGGCGTGGCGGCCCAGGATCGCCGGGACCTCGCCCCCGAGCATGCTGCCCAGCACGCCGGCGAGCAGGGTGACCGCGAAGAAGCTGGTGAACAGGTGGGTCCGCTCCCGCGGCGTCGAGTGTTCGGTCATGAACGGCGCGGCGGCGATCGCGAGCAGCGCCTGGCCGACGCCGGCGACCAGGCTGCCGGCGAGGATGACCTCGGGCGCGAGCGAGGTGGCGCGGGCGGCGTGCCCCAGCGTGTCGAGCACCGCACCCAGCACCAGGCAGCGGCGGCGCCCCCAGCGGTCGGCGAGCAGGCCGGCCGGCAGCGCCGCCAGCGCCATGCCGAGGCCGTTCAGCGAGATCGCGGTGCCGACGAACGACTCGCGGAAGCCCGCCTCGAGCAGGTAGAGGTTGAAGGCGACGGCGAAGATGCCGTGGCACATCCACGCCAGCAGCTCGGTGAGGAGCAGGCGGCGGGCCGGGAGCGAGAAGCGGGTCACCGCCTCGCGGTAGTCGTGCAGGGCGGCGCGGACCGGGCTCACGCGCGGGTGACGATCGCGGCGGCCCCGGAGGGCCGCCGCGAAGGGGGAAGCGCCCGGAGTGCGGCCCGGGTCAGGTGCGCGAGTCCGCCAGCTCCGGGACGTCGGGGGTCGCGGCCCCGTTCGTCTTGGCGACCCGGAACATCGGCTCCCAGGCGGCCGGGGTCATCGCGACCAGGACGCGTGCGGTGACGGCCCCGCGGTTCTCCATCGCGTGCGGGACCCGTCCGTCGAAGTGGCACGAGTCTCCCGGCGCCAGGTCGATGACGTGCTCGCCGCAGGTGAGCCGGATGTGGCCCTCGACGCACAGCAGGCATTGCTCCCCGTGGTGGTAGTGGCGATGGTCGCCCGCCTCGAGTCCGGCGGGCAGTTCGATCTGGACGAGCTCGAGGTTCCGCTTGGGCTGGGCCGAGAGCACCTCGATCCGCGACGCGTTGCCGCCCGGGGTCACGTGCGGGCGCTGGCCCGCGCGGACCACGCACGGCACCTGGTCCTCCTCGACGACCAGATACGCGGCCGAGGTGTGGAGCGCGCGCGCCAGGTCGTGGAGGGTGGCCAGGGACGGGGAGGTTCGGTGGTTCTCGACCTGACTGATGAAGCCCTTGGAGAGTCCGGTCGCGCCGGCCAGCTGCTGGACCGTGAGACCGCGGCGAAGCCTGAGATCGCGAATCTTCTTACCCATTTGCATGGGGGGACCTCCGCAGGATGTGGGGTTTGAAGGGCTCGCGCAGGCATCAAGGTTATGCCAGTTCTATACGGGTGTCAACGACTTGTGAATCCAGCAGTTCGCCGTCCCGGGCGGGGCCGGCGAGGCCCCGCGAGGGCCGTCCGCGGCTCAGGAACTGGAGCCGGTGGAGCCGGTGGTAGATGCCGCGCAGGGCCAGCAGCTCCGCGTGGGTGCCGAACTCGCGCACCCGCCCGTGGTGGAGCACGACGATCCGGTCCACGTCCTGGATCGTCGACAGCCGGTGGGCGATGACCAGGCAGGAGCGGCCCCGCAGCAGCCGGCGGAGCGCCGCCTGGACCTGGGCCTCGGTGGTGCTGTCCACGCTCGACGTGGCCTCGTCGAGGATGAGCAGCCCCGGGTCGCGGGCCAGCGCCCGGGCGAACGCCAGCAGCTGCCGCTGGCCGCCCGAGAGCGTCGCTCCGCGCTCCCGGACCGGCGACGCGTAGCCGTCCGGGAGCCGGCGGATGAATTCGTCGGCGCCCACCTCGCGTGCGGCGCGCTCGACCTCGGCGTCGCCGAGGCCCTCGCCGCCCATGCGGAGGTTCCCGCCGATGGTGCCCGAGAACAGGAACACGTCCTGCAGCACCAGCCCCATGCGGGCGCGCAGCGCGCCGAGGTCCCAGTCGGCGAGCGGCCGGCCATCCACGCGGATCGTGCCCCGCTGCGGCGCGTAGAAGCCGAGCAGCAGGCTGGCCAGCGTCGTCTTCCCCGAGCCGGTGGCGCCGACCAGCGCCACGCGCTCGCCGGGGGCGATCGTGAGGCTCACGTCCCGCAGCACCCAATCCTCGCCCGCGTAGGCGAACCACACGCGGTCGAACTCCACCCGGCCCGCGAACGCGGGCGCGGAGGCGGCGGCCGCCGGTGGCGCGAGCGACGGCGCCGCCGGGTCGGCCGGCGTGTCGAGCAGGGCGAAGATGCGCTCCGAGGAGGCCATCGCCTGCTGCAGGATGTTGTACTTCTCGCTCAGGTCCGAGATGGGGCGGAAGAACCGCTGCGTGTACTGGATGAACGCGACCAGCGTCCCGAGCGTGATGCCGGTCCACATCACCTGCCGGCCGCCGTACCAGACGATGAGCGACACCGCGATCGCCCCGACCAGTTCGAGCACGGGGAAGAAGAGCGCGTGGTAGAACACGGTCTGCAGGTGCGCGTCCCGGTGACGCCCGTTGATCGCGCGGAACTCGTCGAGGGTGCGACGCTCCCGGTTCAGCATCTGCACGGTGCTCATCCCGGTCAGGTTCTCGTTCAGGAAGCTGTTGAGACGCGCGAGCCGGGTGCGGATCTCGCGGAAGGACCGGCGCACCCGCGACCGGAAGGTGAGCGTGACCACGAGGATGAGCGGCAGCACGGAGAACGCGACCCCCATCAGCTCGGCGTTGATCTGCGACATCGCGATCAGGATGCCGAGCAGCGTCAGCAGGTCGCCGAAGATCGCGACCACCCCGGCGGTGAACAGCTCGTTCAGCACGTCGACGTCGTGGGTCACGCGCGTCAGCAGCCGCCCCACCGGGTTGCGGTCGAAGAACGACACCGGCAGGCGCTGCAGGTGGCGGAAGATCGCCATGCGCAGGTCCATCATCACCCGCTGGCCGACCCGCTGCATGAGCTGGGTCTGCAGGTAGCCGAGGCCGAAGGCGGCCCCCAGCACCGCCAGGTAGAGCAGCGCCACGCGGTCGAGGTAGGCGAGGTCCCGGTGGCGGATCCCGTTGTCGATCGCCTGCATCGTCAGCCACGGGCCCGCGAGCTGGGCGACCGCGTCCAGGACCACGACCACGACCGCGGCGGCGACCCGACCGCGGTAGGGGCGCAGGTACCCCAGCAGCCGGCGCATCAGGCGGTGGTCGTACGCGCGACCGAGGACGTCCTCCTCGCCGGGGCTCACGACGCCTCGAGCTCCTCTTCGATCTCCTGCTGCCGGCACAGATCAGCGTAGCGGCCGTCGAGGGCGAGCAGCTCCTCGTGGGTGCCGCGCTCGACGGCGGCGCCATCCTCGAGCACGACGATGAGGTCGGCGTCGCGCACCGCGCTCACCCGGTGGGAGACGACGATCGCCGTGCGCCGCCGCAGCTCGGCGCGCAGGCCGTGGAGGATGGCCTCCTCGGTGTGCGTGTCCACGCTCGACAGGCAGTCGTCGAGCAGCAGCACCGGCGAGTCGCGCATCAGCGCGCGCGCGATCGCCGCCCGCTGGCGCTGGCCGCCCGAGAGCGTGATCCCGCGCTCGCCGACCATCGTGTCGTACCCGGCCGGGAATCCGCGGACGTCGTCGTCGAGGCGGGCGACGCGCGCGGCGGCCGCGATCGCCTCGCGCGTCGCCCGCTCGACGCCGAAGGCGATGTTCTCGGCGATCGTGGCGGAGAACAGGAAGGTCTCCTGCGGGACGATCGCGAGACGGGCGCGCAGCGCATCGAGGTCCCAGCGCCGCACGTCGACCCCGTCCAGCCACACGGTCCCCGGCGGAGGCTCGAACAGCCGCGCGAGCAGGGCGAGCAGGGTGCTCTTGCCCGCGCCGGTCCGGCCCACCAGCGCGACCGTGCCGCCCGCGGGCACCCGGAACGACACGCCGCGCAGGGCCGGCCGCCCGGCCCCGGGGTAGGTGAAGGTGAGGTCGCGGACCTCGATCTCCCCGCCGGTCGGCGCCTCGGGCGCGGGCCGGTGGGCGTCCGGAGCGCTGCGGACGGACGGCTCGACGTCGAGGATGTCGGCCACGCGGCGGAACGACGCCATCCCGCGCTGGAACAGGTTGATCACCCAGCCGAGGGCGACCACCGGCCAGTTGAGCATCGCCAGGTAGACCGTGAAGGCCACGAACGAGCCGAGCGTGATGTGCCCGCGCACGACCTCGCGGCCGCCCAGGTAGAGGGCGAGCAGCGCCGCCACCCCCGACAGGAACCCGAGCAGGGGGTGGAACACGCCCCACACCTGGATGAGCCGCTGATTGCGGGCGACGTACTCGTCGTTCATCCGGCGGAAGTCCTCGACCTCGCCCCGCTCGCGCGTGAAGGCGCGCAGCACGCGCACGCCGGAGAGGTTCTCCTGGACCCGGGCGGAGATCTCGGCGAACTGCGCCTGCACGCCCTCGAACCGGCGGTGGATGCGCTCGCCGAAGAACCACACCGTGAGCGAGACGAGCGGGAGCGGGAGCAGGCTGTAGAAGGTCAGGCGCGGGCTGATCGCCACCATGCAGGCGACCGAGATCGCGGCCACGGTGACCGTGTTCACCAGGTACATGATGCCGGGCCCGAGCATCATCCGCACGGCGGACAGGTCGTGGGTCGCCCGCGACATCAGCTCGCCGGTGCGGGTGCGCTGGTAGTACTCGAGCGGCAGCCGCTGGAGGTGGGCGAACAGGTCGTTGCGGAGGTCGAACTCGAGGTGGCGCGAGATCCCGATGACGAAGTGGCGCATCAGGAACTTGAACACGCCGCCGGCCGCGGCGATCGCGAGCAGGATCAGCGCGTAGCGCGCCAGCTTCGCCGAGGTCACCCCGCGGTAGAGGTCGTCCACCGCCAGCCGCAGCACGTGGGGCTGGACCAGGGCGATCGAGTTCGTGAGGACGACGCAGGTGACGCCGAGGACCAGCCCGCGGCGGTAGCGCGACAGATAGGGCAGCAGACGGGCGATCAGGTCGCGGATGGGCTCACCTCCCCCGAGACCCGGCGCGGCCGGTCAGGACCGGGTGCCCGCGTCAGGGCGCGCGGGTGCCGCCCAGGTACCCCTGCAGCCGGTCGAGCGTGGTGCGGTGGAACGAGAGACCGAGGTACACCTGGTCGGAGTGGAGCGTGTTCTTCCCGGTGGCGGTGGACCACGAGCCGGCGAACATGTCGAGGCGGTCGTCCACGCGGTAGAGCAGGATGGGCCCGGCCAGGTGGACGTCGGTCTCGGGGGCCAGCGCCCCGTTCGAGAGCGTCTTGACGCCGCGGTAGCGGCCGCCCGCGAGCAGCGACGGTCCGATCCAGATGCCGAGGTCGGCGTGGGCGTGGAGACGGCTCGACCACAGGTACTTGGCCGGGCTCCGGTCGCCCGGCGCCACGGCGCCCGCGGTGCGCTCGGTGATCCCCAGGTAGCGGTAGCCGTAGCCGAGACCCCCCTCGAGGAACGCGCGGCCGGCGATCGCCGTGCCCAGCTGCAGCCGGGCGCTCAGCTCCTGGAGGCCGTCGCCGAGGCGGGTGCCGAGGGTGTCGAGGTTGCGGTTGTATCCGGACGGGGCCTGCCAGTCGAGCTCGAGCGCGGCCGCCCGGCGGCCGCTCGCGAGGCCGTAGCGCATCCCGAGGAGCAGGTCCTGGAACCCGGTCGCGGTGCCCTGCACCGCGGTGCTCCGGCGCGTGACGCTCGCCACCGGGAGCCCGATCACGAGCGTGAGGCGATGCTTCCAGCCCACCTCGACCAGCGCGCGCAGCGCGCGCTCCTCGACGATGAGGCCGGAGTCGGCGCGGAATCCGTCGCCGTGGAACGTGTTGGCCGCGAAGGTGCTGCCCTCGACGGTGGCGGCCCACTCCCCGCGCGCGAGGCCCCAGGGGCCGGCGGCGGCGGGAGGGACGGCGGCGAGGGTGGTCAACAGGGCGATCGTCAGCGTGGGCAACGCGGAGCGCGCGCTCATGGGCGGATGTGTGTCTCCGTGGGAGGTGGGTGCGGTCGGAAGGGTCGGGTGAGACTAGCGATGGGGTGGGGGGCTTGCAAGCCGAACTATGGCACCATGGGCCCATGGATCCGGTGCGCGTGCTGGAGTTCGTCCGCTACGAGGACGGCGTCTGGAACCTCCCCCCGGCGCGGATGGAGGCCCTGGCGGCGGAGTTCCCGGGGGTGCGCTTCGACTCCCCGGCGGACCGGGCGGCGGCCGAGCGGCTGCTCCCGGAGGCGGACATCGTGCTCGGGTGGGCGGTGCGGCGGTCGAACTTCGCGACCGCGCGGCGGCTGCGCTGGGTCCAGCTGACGGCGGCCGGGGTCGGCGGGCTGCTGTTCCCGGAGCTGGTGGAGAGCCCGGTGGTGGTGACGAACGCGCGCGGCCTGCACGCGGTCTCGATGGCCGAGCACGCGCTGGGCGTGCTGCTGACGTTCGCGCGCAAGCTCCACCTCGCGCGCGACGCCCAGCTCCGCGGTCACTGGTCGCAGGAGGAGCAGGCGCTGGGCGGGCCGCCGATGGGGCAGCTCGCAGGCGCCTCGCTGGGACTGGTCGGCTTCGGCGCGATCGGGCACGCGATCGCCGGGCGGGCCGCCGCGCTCGGCATGCGGGTGCGGGCGGTGCGCCGCCGGCCGGCGGCCGACCCCGCCCCGGCGGAGGCGCAGTGGGGGCCGGAGCGGCTGCCCGAGCTGATCGAGCGCTCGGACTGGCTGGTGCTCGCGGCGCCGCTCACCGCCGAGACGCGCGGGCTCATCGGCCGCGACGCGCTCGCCCGCATGCCGCGCCACGCGGTGCTCGTCAATCTCGGCCGCGGGGCGCTGGTGGACGAGGCCGCCCTGGTCGAGGCGCTCGCCTCGGGGCGCATCGCCGGGGCCGCCCTCGACGTGTTCGAGGAGGAGCCGCTGCCGGCCACGAGCCCGCTGTGGCGGATGCCGCAGGTCCTGGTGACGCCGCACGTCTCGGGCTTCGGGCCCCGGTTCTGGGAGCGCACCTGCGAGCTGTTCGCCCGCAACCTGCGCCGCTGGCTGGCGGGCGAGCCGCTCGAGAACGTCGTCGACAAGCGCGCGGGCTACTGATGCCGGGTGTGCTCGGCGTGCTGCTCGCGGGCGGTCGCGGGCGACGCCTCGCCGCCGGCGGGCCCAAGGCACTCGCCGTCCTGGCCGGGCGCACCCTGCTCGACCGCGCGCTCGACACCCTCGCCGCGGCCGCCGACGCCATCGTGGTGTGCGCGCCGGCCGCGATGGCGCTCCCGCTGCCGGCGCGGGCGGGGGGGCGGCCGGTGCGGCGCGCCGACGACCCCGCGGGCGCGCCGGGGCCGCTCGCCGGGATGGTCGCCGGGATGGCGTCGGGGTCGTTCGCGGCGGCGGTCGTGCTCGGGGTGGACCTGCCACTGGTCCCGCCGGCGGCGCTGCGCGCGATGGTCGCGCGGCTCGCGGGCCGGCACGCGGTGGTGCCGGTCCCCGGCGGGTTCCCCCAGCCGCTCGCCGCGGCGTATGCTCCGCCCGCCGCGGCGATCCTCGCCGGACGTCTCGCGGCCGGCGAGCGCGCTCCCACCCGCGCGCTCGCCGCGCTGGACGTCCTGCGGCTCGACGACGCGGCGCTGGCCGCGTGGCCGGGGGGCGCCGGGGCCTATCTCAACCTCAACACGCCGGCCGACCGGGCCGAGGCGGAGCGGCGGCTCGCCGCCGGGAAGGCGACGGGATGAACGCGATCGAAGGGGTGACGCGCGAGGGCGGCGTGCTCGCGCTCGGCGGCGTTCCGCTCGACCGGGCGCTCGCGGCCCTGCGCCGGCGCGAGCCGGGCGCCCCGGCCTGCTGGGTGTACGACCTCGACCAGGTCGGGGCGCGGGCGGAGCGATTCCGGGACGCCTTCGCGCTGCGCGGCGTGCGGGTGGGCTATGCGCTCAAGGCGAACGCGCTGCCCGCGATCCTGCGGCGCATGCGCGCCGCCGGGCTCGCGGCCGAGGCCGGCTCGCTCGGGGAGCTGGTCGCCGCCCGCGCCGCGGGGTTCCCGGCCGGCGAGCGGATCCTGAACGGGAACGGACGGTCCGCGCCCGAGGCCGAGTTCGCGGCCCGCGAGGGCGTCCACTCCGTGAACGCCGACCACGTCGCCGAGCTCGACCTGCTCCAGGCGCACGCCGCGCGCGCGGGGGCCACGGTGCGCGTGGCGTTGCGCGTGAACCCCGGCATCGCCACCGACGGGCACGCGTACGTCGCGACCGGCCACGAGGAGGCCAAGTTCGGGGTCGCACCGGGCGAGGCGCTCGAGGTCTGGGGCGCCCGCGCGCGCTGGCCGTCCCTCCGGCTCGACGGCGTCCACCTGCACGTCGGCTCGCAGCTCCTCGACCCGGGCCCGCTCGAGCGCGCGGCCGACACCGCCCGCGAGCTGGCCGCCGAGGCCGCCCGCCGCGGCGCGCCGCTCGGGCTCGTCAACCTCGGCGGGGGGTTCGGCGTGGACTACTCGGGCGGCGGCGCGGAGTTCCCGCTCGACGGGTACGCGCGCCGCTTCGCCGCCCGCGCGGGGACGCCCGCGGTCGAGTGGGTCATGGAGCCGGGCCGCTGGATGGTGGCCCCGGCCGGCGTGCTGCTCGCCGAGGTGCTGTGGGTCAAGCACCGCGCGGGCCCCTCCGGCGCGCGCCGCTTCGTCGTGATCGCCGCCGGGATGAACGACCTCCTCCGGCCCGCGCTCTACGGCGCCCGCCACCGCATCGTCCCGGTGCGCCCGCGCGCGGGGGAGGAGACGCCCGCGACGGTGGTGGGCCCGGTGTGCGAGAGCGCCGACGTGTTCGAGCGCGACGTCCTGCTCCCGCCGCTCGAGCGCGGCGACCTGGTCGCGATCCTCGACGCCGGCGCCTACGGCGCCGTCATGTCGTCGAACTACAACGGTCGCGGGCGGCTGGCGGAGCTGACGGTGAGCGGCGGCCGGCTCCACCGCGCGCGTGCGGGCGAGGACGTGGCGGCGATGGCGGCGCGGGACGCGGAGGAGCCGCTCGAGGGTTGAACGACGCGGCCGCCGGCCCCGCTCACGGGTGGTCGGCCCCCGCCCCCGGGGAGTCCGCCGCGCCGTGCGCCCCCGTTCCCGCCGCGAGCAGCGACTCGAGCTTCGACTCCAGCTCCGAGGCGTCGGCCGGGACCCCGGTCCACTGGGCGACGATCCGGCCCTCGCGGTCGAGCAGGAACGCGGCCGGCACCGCCTTCACCCGGAACGCCTGCCAGGCGGGCTCCTTCGCGGAATCGACCGCGATCGGATAGGTGATCCGGTGGTCGGTCACGAACTTCCCGACCTTCCTCGGACTCCCCTCGTCGATCGAGATCCCCACCACCGCGAACCCGCGCGCCGCGTACTTGCGATGGAGCGCCTGCAGCTCCGGCATGGACTTGCGGCAGGGCGCGCACCAGGTGGCCCAGAAGTCGAGCAGCACCACCCTCCCCGCGAGGCTCTCGTTCGAGACCGGGCCGCCCGCCAGGTCCTTGAGTGCGAAGCGCGGCGCCGGTCGCGGGAACTCGGGCGGGATGAACGCCGCCGGGTCGGTCATGAACGTCTTCGCGCACTTCTCGGAGCAGAACCCGTACTCGACGCCCGCGTGGACGCGGACCGCCCGGACGGGCTCCGGCTCGCTCTCGCCGTTCAGCACGGCGCACACCGTGCACAGCGTCGTCTTCGCGGCGTCCCCCGCCCCCGCCACCCCGGCGGCGCCGGGCACCAGCAGCAGCCCGAGGGCCGCGATCGTCAGCATCCTCATCATCCCGACGTCCCCTCTCAGAAACCGACCGACAGCGCGACCCCGCCCCGTTCGAGCCAGGCCCAGATCACGGTGGCGGAGACGCGCTCGGTCGAGACCGTCGCCAGCAGGTGGGACCGCCGACCATCGTACATCGGCCGGACCGCGATGCCTCGGCCTAATTCGATCCCGGCCCCGAACGGCACGTTCCAGCCGCGGTCCCACTCGGAGTAGTTGAGGCTCACGTAGGGCGAGAGCCGGAGCGGCGGCAGGTACTTGGCGGCGGTCAGGTAGTAGGACTGCATCCCCTCGGGGGAACCGATCCGGTCGGAGCTCGTGCCGAGGAACACCGCGGGACGGCGCTCCTCCTCGGTGAGCAGGAACCAGGTCACGAGGGGGCCGATCTCGCCGGCCGCGGGGTTGACCTCGACCCCGAGCTGGAGCGTCCGCAGCACGCGCGCGTTGAGCGTCCCCCGCCAGCGGGGCCGCTCGAGCGGCGTGTCCACGTAGCGGAGCGAGGCCACCCACCGCGTCTGAAGGCCGCTCCCCCGGAGCGGCGCGCCCTCGCCGGGTCAGCCGCTTCAGGTCGGTGCGGCGGCGGTCGGCCGGCGGGCGGGCGCCGGTTCGCCGGCGGCGCTGTCGGGCGCCGCCGCGTCCGCGCGCGCCGCCGCGGCGACGAGGAGTCCGGCGAGCATCAGGGGGCGGAGCATGGCAGGGCCTCGGCGACGGGTCTCGGCGGCCGAACCGGATGCGCCCGGCGACCCGATCGCGGGGCGTCGGGAGGCGGGGGCGCCGGGCGGCGGGGGCGCCGGGCGGCTCGGGCAGGCCGCCGGGGTCCTGCGGACGATGAAGCGCATCACGATGCGAGGGAGCAAGGTGCGACGAGCCTACTGGTTCCCCGGGGCCGGAGTCGACCCGGTCCGCGCGACGCGGCGGCCGGCCGCCGGCGCGCTCGGGTTCGAGTGGGGGGTCCGCGGCGCGTACCCGAGCGCACCCCGCGAGACGGAGGCCACGCGAACCATGGGCGTCGGGTGCCACGGCATCCAGCGCGGGTCGCTCGTCGCGGCACTCCCGCCGGCGCCGGTGCGATCCGGGGCCCCGGGTCGTCCCGGGCCGCGCCTCCCATCGCCGCGCGGGACATCGGCTTGACACTTCGGGGGCGCAGGCGCGAGACTGCCCCGGCGTTGTCGCCACGTGCCCCGGCACGCCCTGCCGGCGCCCCGGCGTCGGTCCCCTTGTGAAACTTGGCGCAAGCCGGTCTCCCGGCCCTGCATGTGAGGTGGGTGGGTGCTGCAGGTCGTCTGCATCAAGCAGGTCGCGGATACCGAGACCCGGGTCCGGGTGGGGGCGGACGGTCGCTCGCTCGACCCGACCGGGGTCACGTGGATCCTCAACCCGTACGACGAGTTCGCGCTCGAGCAGGCGCTGCGCCTGCGCGAGGCGGCGGGAGCGGGCGAGGTCGTCGTCGTCTCGCTCGGCGGCGCGGGCGTGCCGGCCACGCTCCGCAACGCCCTGGCCCTCGGCGCCGACCGCGCGGTCCACCTGCGCACGGACACCGCCCAGCCGGACGCGCTCCAGGTCGCGCGGGCGCTCGCCGCCGAGCGCGCGACGCTCGCCCTCGCCGCGGCGCGGATGATCTGGTTCGGCAAGCAGGCGGTGGACGACGACGCGGCCCAGGTGGGCCCGATGGTGGCCGAGCTGCTCGGGCACCCGTGCGTGACCGTGGTCGCCGCGATGGAGCGGACCGGGGACACCGCCGTCGTCGAGCGCGAGATCGAGGGCGGCCGCGAGGTCGTCGAGGTGACGCTGCCGGCGGTGCTGGCCGCCGACAAGGGCCTGAACGAGCCGCGCTACGCCTCGCTCAAGGGGATCATGGCGGCGAAGAAGAAGCCGATCGAGGAGAAGCCGGTGACGCTCGAGGCGCCGGCGCTCGAGGTGGTCTCGCTCGCGCTGCCCGCCGCGCGCGCCCCCGGGCGCATCGTCGGGCAGGGCGTCGAGGCCGTGCCGGAGCTCGTCCGCCTGCTGCGCGACGAGGCGAAGGTCATCTAGGCGATGGCGATCCTGGTCTTCATCGAGCAGCGCGACGGAGCGGTGCGCCCGGTCACGCGCGAGGCGCTGGGCGAGGCGACGCGGCTCGCCGCGACCCTCGGCGGCCCGGTGGTCGGCGTGTGTCCCGCGGCGGCCGACCCCGGACTCGGCGCGCTGGGCGAGGCGGGCGCCGCCGAGGTGCTGCTCGCGACCCACGAGGCGTTCGCCCGCTACGAGGCCGCCGGCTACGCGGCCGCGGTCGCCGCGGCGGTGGCGAAGGTGGGTCCGAAGGCGGTGCTGTTCGCGGCCTCGGCGATGGGCCGCGACCTCGCGCCGCGCGTCGCCGCGCGGCTCGGGGTCGGGCTCGCCGCGGACTGCACGGCGCTCGCGGTGGAGGACGGGCGGCTCCTCGCGACCCGGCCGGTCTACGCCGGCAAGGCGGTGCAGCGGGTGGCGTTCACCGGCTCGCCCGCGCTGGTCTCGCTGCGGCCCAAGGTGTTCGCGCCCCCTGCGCCCGCGAACGGCGGGGCGGCGAAGGTGACCGCGCTGCCGGTCGAGTTCGACCTCGCGGCGTCGCGCGCCCGGGTGCGCGAGGTCAAGGCGACGAGCGCCGGCAGCGTGGACCTCACCGAGGCGGAGATCATCGTGTCGGGCGGCCGCGGGCTCAAGGGTCCGGAGCACTTCGACATCATCGAGGCCCTCGCCGGGGCGCTCGGCGCGACGGTCGGCGCCTCGCGTGCCGTGGTGGACGCGGGCTGGCGGCCCCACGGGGACCAGGTGGGGCAGACCGGCAAGACGGTGTCGCCCAAGCTCTACGTGGCGGTGGCGATCTCGGGCGCCATCCAGCACCTGGCCGGGATGTCGTCGTCGCGCTGCATCGTGGCGATCAACAAGGACGCGGACGCACCCATCTTCAAGGTGGCCGATTACGGCGTGGTCGGCGACGCGTTCGAGGTGGTGCCGGCGCTCACCGAGGCGGTCCGGACGCTGAACGCACAGGGTTGAGGCGGCGCGGCTTGACCCTGGTCGGGCGCGCTGCGTAGGGTGCGAGGGAAGGCCGTCGCGCCCGCCGCGGGCGCGGCATCGGGAAGGATGACGAGGCGACCCAGATGAGAGAGTACATCCCGGTCCTGCTGTTCCTGGCGGTGGCGATCGCGTTCGCCGCGGGGACCATCGGACTCTCGAGCATCATCGTCCCCCGGCGCCGCAACCGGGTGAAGATGTCGGCCTACGAGTGCGGCGTCGAGCCGGTCGGCGACGCCCGCGAGCGGTTCTCGATCAAGTTCTACCTGGTCGCCGTGCTGTTCATCCTGTTCGACATCGAAGCGGTGTTCCTCTACCCCTGGGCGGTGTCCTTCCACCAGCTCGGGCTCTACGGACTGATCGAGATGGTCCTGTTCATCGCCATCCTGTTCGTGGGCTACGTCTACCTGCTGAAGAAGCGCGCCCTCGAGTGGGACTGACGGACCCGGCCGGCGCGCGCGCGCCGAAGGGAGTGTGACCATGGCGGACCCGAAGAAGGTCGAGAACCCGTTCCGGGTGCTTCCCGCGCCCCCCGAGCCGGCCCCGGGGCCGGCCGGCCCCGCCGCACCCGGGGGCGGGGAGAGCGCGTTGCGCGAGGAGGTCGAGCGCGGCGTCCTCTTCACCACGGTCGGCGGCATGGTGAACTGGGCGGTGAACCAGTCGCGCGCGAACGCGATCTGGCCGCTCGGTTTCGGGCTCGCCTGCTGCGCGATCGAGATGATGGCGATCGTCGGACCCCGCTTCGACATCTCGCGCTTCGGCGCCGAGGTCTTCCGCGCCTCGCCGCGGCAGGCGGACCTCATGATCGTGGCGGGTCGCGTCAGCATCAAGATGGCCCCGGTGCTGCGCCAGCTCTACGACCAGATGCCGGAGCCCAAGTGGGTGATCTCGATGGGGGCGTGCGCCTCGTGCGGCGGCGTGTTCAACAACTACGCGATCCTCCAGGGCGTGGACAAGATCGTGCCGGTGGACGTCTACGTGCCCGGCTGCCCGCCGCGTCCCGAGGCGCTGATCCACGGCATCATGAAGCTGCAGGAGAAGATCCTCGCCTCGCCGGTCGAGGTCGGGACCCTCACCTTCCATCCGCCCAAGGCGGCCCCCCGGAAGAAGAAGAAGAAGGACGTCGCCTGATGTCGTCCCCGGTCCAGACTCCGGTCGCGCCCGGGCCCGGCCTCCGGCCGGAGGCCGTCGAAGCTCGGCTGCGCGAGCGCTTCCCCGAGGTGCCGTTCCGCCGCCAGCAGGGTGGCGCCGTCCGCGACCACACGCTGTTCGTGCCGGCGGACCGGCTGGTCGAGGTGTGCACCTTCCTGCGCGACGACCCGGCCCTCGGGTTCGCGATGCTGGCGTGGGTGGGAGGCGTGGACCTGCTGCCGCGCGAGCCGCGCTTCGAAGTGGTCTACCACCTGCTCTCGATCCCCCACAACGTCCGCTTCGTGCTCAAGGTCCAGGTGGCCGAGGCCGACGCGCGGGTGCCCACCGTCTGCGGAGTGTGGCCGACCGCGAACTGGCACGAGCGCGAGACGTTCGACTTCTACGGCATCCGCTTCGACGGCCACCCCGACCCCACCCGCATCCTGCTGCCCGACGACTGGGAGGGCTGGCCGCTGCGCAAGGACTCCCCGCTCGGCTACCAGGAGGTCTCGTTCACGCACAACACGCCGGGGCGGTCGGTGCCGGCGCCCGACCTGACGGTCCTGAAGCCGAAGAAGGTGACCTACCGTGCGCACTGAGACCATGACCCTCAACATGGGGCCGCAGCACCCCTCGACGCACGGGGTGCTCCGGCTGGTGCTCGAGCTCGACGGGGAGACCGTGGTGAAGG
>CAZKQE010000017.1:618-16382 GCA_964554725.1 uncultured bacterium | reverse complement strand
CCACCGCGCTGGGCGGTGGCGCCAAGACGAACGGCCTCATCCGCACGACGAACGCGGAGAACCGGCCGGACTCGCTGCGGCTCTACCTGCACCGGATCTCGCGCTGCTACTCGTTCACCGCGCTGACCGCGGCGACCTGTTCGCCCACGGTGGGTGACAACGTCGGAACGTACTTCGACAACATCTCCGTCGCGCTCATCGACGGCGGTGCGCCCCCGGCGATCAGCATCTCGATCTGGAACCTGATCAACGACGCGTTCCCCGCCAACGGGAACGACGCGCTGATCCCGGCCGGCTTCGACACCACGGCCGCCCAGGTCCGTATCGGTCTCAACATCGCCGCCAACACGGGGACCACGTCGCGCCCGGCCATCACGGGCGACTCGCTGGTCGTCACCGCGACCGGCGACAACCAGCGGCTCGACATGGTGTTCCGCATCCTGCCGGGTCCTGGCAACTACAACACCACCGGCACCAAGGCCAGTGGCGTCAAGAAGCGTCCGGACGTCGCGGGCGCGGCGGCGCCGGGCGACGGTTCGTTCTTCGGGGAGTACATGGCCAGCACGGGTGAGTTCGGCAGCTCGCCGACCCACTCGGGCGCGTGGAGCCAGCACGTCTGGAACAGCGCGCGCATGGACACCATCGAGAACAACCTGTTCCCGACGGCGAACAACGGCTCGGTGGTCGGTCTCACCGCGGGCATCTGGCGCGGCACGTATCACGAGAGCGATCCCAAGTACTCGACGCTCGGCATCACCAAGCCGATCTGCGTCATGACCGTGCCGGGTGGAGCCACCAACTCGACCAACATCACCTGCGGCGGTACGGCGGGTGAGTTCGGTGCCTACGGCGCCGGCTCGGGCTGGGATGGCGTGCCCACCACCAAGGAGCACACCAAGATCATCCCCGACGGTCTGCTGACGCCGGGTTCGCACGTGCAGTACTTCTTCCGCAAGAGCACCGTCACGAACACCTCCGTGTTCGAGATGGGTCCCGACACCAACCTGGTCGTTCCTCAGAACACCGAGGCGAGCACCGACGGGCACCGCTGGCAGCAGTTCGGCGTGCTTCCCGACCGGTGGAAGGACGGTGCCTGGCCGATCGCGGACCGGAACGCGGCGGCTCCCGCCTGCATGCTGTACGTGGACTGGGAGGACCGTCGTGGTGACGAGCGGTTCTGGGTCGGCGTCGCCGACTCGATCGGCGCGACGGCTGCGGCTCGTCGCGGCGCTCACAACGGCTGGCGTGCCCGTGGAGATCAGGACATCACGGTGGCGGTCGCGACCGATCCTACGATCGCGGTCTACACGCACGGCGGACAGCCCGGCACCATCTGGGACATGTTCGGCGTGAAGGCCTCCGAATCGTCCACGACCTCCGCGTCGCTGGGCAGCCGGACCACGGTGGACCCGATCGGTCTGCAGACCGGCAAGAAGAACCTCAACGGTCCCACCGGCCTGATGCTGCGTCACTACTACCGCGTCCTGCTCATCCTCACGGGTGACCTGAACGCCGGTAACATCGGACCGTACGTGGACAAGGGCGACAACGACGTCGGCCTCCTCCAGGACTTCGCGAGCGGCGTGGCGGGTACCTCCAAGCCGCGTGCCGTGTGGGTCCAGGGTCGTGGCTTCGTCGAGGGTCAGATCACGGGCGGCGCTGCGGCCCACCCCACCTTCCCGCCGACGTACTTCGGCGCGGGCCTGGTGTCGGGTGACTACCGGAGCTTCGCCGGGAACACGAATGACATCGTGGACCTGATCCCGAACGCCCCGATCGTGACCAACGGGAACCTGTACAGCGTTCTCAGCAGCTGCGTCATTCAGAACGACGTGCTGTCGACGACGGGAACCTTCGGTGCGGCGATGGCCGCGAAGTACGAGGATTCCGGTACGGGCGCCAACCCGAAGATCGCGAGCATCTACGCCCCGAGCACGTTCCCGAGCAGCTCCGACCACGAGGCTCTCACGCTCGTGGAGGGCTTCCGGATCCAGAGCCTCGGGTCGCACAAGTCGCTCGCGTCGCTCGGAACCATCGACTACTACTACCAGGTGATGACCAACCTGTTCGCCGGGCTGAACTGCAACCTGGCGGCGGGCGGCCCGGTATCGGTGGGCGAGAATCCGAACAACGCGCTGGTCAACTTCCTCGCTCTGCGGTCGGAGAACCCGCACCGCGGCGGGGACGCCAAGATCACGTTCGGCATCACCCGGAAGGAGAGGGTGGAGCTGAAGGTCTATGACGTGACCGGTCGTCTCATCAAGACGCTGGCCAACCGCGAGTTCACGGCGGGCGAGCACACCTTGTTCTGGGACGGCAGCAACGAAGACGGACAGCTCGTGGCGCGTGGCGTGTACTTCTACCAGCTGCGCACCCCGTCGTTCGTCAGCCAGAAGAAGCTGGCGGTGCTGAAGCACTAGTTCCGCACCGGCAGTCCGCAGGTCGTCCGACGGGCGGGGAGCGATCCCCGCCCGTCGGCGTTTTCTCGGGCCGGGAGGTCGGCCCCCGACGCGGTGGTTCCCCCGCACGCCCCGGTCCGACCGCCCCGTCCGGGCGGCATGCGGTGTGGATGGTGTCCCACAGCGGGCCGGCCGGTCGGGGACGCCCGGGCAGGTCCGGGATGGCCCCCCCGTGCGCCGCCCGGGGACCCCGCAGCCGCCCACGCCCGTCGCGGGGGGCCCACGGGCCTGGCCCCGGGGGGCGGGTCCCCGGCCCGCCGGCTTCCGACGGAAGCCCGCAAGGCCGCATCGAACCGCCTTTTGGACTTGACGGTGAGGGGGTTCGTGGCTAGCCTCCGTGCCACTTCCCTTCCAAAGATTGGGCGTGGCGGAGGGCGCGAATGCGCTTGCGTGTCGGGTTACTTCTTTGCCTTTTTGCGGTCATCGCACTGGTCGGGTGCCGGAAGCCCCTGGCCCCGAACATCGACAGGAACAAGGCACCGGAGACCTGGATCACCGCGGCGCCCTTCGACACCGTCACCCTGGTGAAGGGGGAGCGCCCGCTTCCCGGGACGATCCCGATCCGCTTCCGCGTGTACTGGGCCGGCAGCGACCAGGACGGCGCGGTGGTCGGGTACTACTGGGCCGTGGTCGAGACCCTGCCCCTGCCGCCGCCGGGGGGGACCACGCCGCCGCCGCTGCCCGGGCCGCGCGCCAGCGACTACCGGTACACCACGCGCACCGACAGCACGTTCATCTTCACGGTCGCCGAGGACATCCCCGACCGCCAGCACGCGTTCTACATCTACGCGGTGGACGACAAGGGCAAGGCCGACCCGACCCCCGCCCGGTTCATCTTCAACGCGCTCGACCGCTTCCCCCCGATCACGGTGTTCGACGAGGCGAAGGCGAGAGGGACGATCTACTTCTTCGACTCGGGCGGCGTCCTGCGCTCGGAGCCCCGGACCTATCAGATCCGCGACAGCCTCAACTTCGCCACCCAGCCGAGCGACACCATCCCCTCGGGGAGCCGCATCACGTTCCGCTTCCACGGCGAGGTGACCCTGGCCGGCGGCAGCATCAAGGGCTTCCGCTACAAGCTGGACGAGGCGGAGCTCCAGCCCACCCAGCCGGAGTCGCTCTTCCAGGGCTCGCTGATCGAGTACGGAGTGCCGCAGGCGGAGGCCGACCCCCGGCGCGGCGGGGCCGACACGCTGCCGATCTCGACCGGCACCAAGGTGTTCACCTTGCGCGCGGTGGACCAGGCGAACGGCTCGCGCGACGCCACGCGGCGGTTCCAGATGAACTTCAGCCCCGACACGTGGTTCGCCGGCCCCAACCCGGCCGTCACCGGCGGACCGTGGCTGACCAAGCCGAACGGTGAGAAGTACGCACTGCTGGTGAACGGACGTCCGCCCGCGGGTGGACTGCCCGGCACCCTGCTGAGCCCCGACTCGGTGCAGACGCTGCCGGTGAACCGGGTCCCGCGCCGGACGTTCCTCGAGATCTACAAGGACACGGTGTTCATCCGCGCCGAGTACGACACCGTGCACATGGGCTCGTGGGTGGTGATCCACAACGGCGGCTTCGACCAGGACTCTCCGTACCTGGTCAAGGTCGTGGACGGGATCGCCATCGTGCAGCCGTCGTTCCCGGACGGGCCGGTGCTGCGCAAGGCGGCCCAGAACGGCTCGCCGATCGGGTTCCGTTCCCTCATCACGACCTACCTGACGCCGAACGGTCCGCTCAGCTCGACGAATCAGTCCCGGCTCTACCCCTTCTTCGACCCCAACGACGTGCTGAACTTCCAGCGCATCGGGGCCTACCATCCGATGACCAACTCCGGCCGCGCCTACTCGCTGCAGCGCGCCGAGGACGGCGACGGAGCGAGGGACGGCCGCGTCGACGACGGGCGGCGGGTGGTCGAGTTCCCCCGGCCCGGCGAGGGGGCGTTGCGTCCCCTGGTGCTGGTGTTCGAGGTCAACTATCCGCCGATCCTCAAGACCACGGAGGGCGCCTTCCGCCCGCGCACCGCGGTCGTGGACACCTTCACGTCGCGGATCTGGGACCTGCGGATCCCGTCCGACGACCCGGATCCCTACGTGTCCGGCGGCGCGGTCGGCGGGCCGGCCGAGGCCAAGACGCTGCGGATCCGTCTCAAGGTGACCGGGAAGGACATCAACGGCGCGCCGGTCGTCTTCCACGACCCGCCGCTCGACGAGCTGCAGCAGAAGTACATCAACGTCTCCGACATCAACATGCTGGTCCCCGCGAACCTGGCGACGGGGCCCGCCACGCTCACCATCGAGCTCTGCGACTGCTCGTTCTGCGAGCTGCAGCCGGGCGAGGGGCGCTGCATCACCCGCGACATCCAGGTCTATTACGTGGCGCCTCCGGCGCCCACGGCCACCCCTAGCCGACCGGGGCTAGACTAGTCTCACCCTCCAGGAGCGGATGAACATGCATGCTCGGATTCCCGCCGTCGCCGCGCGTCGCGCCGCGACGGTCCTGGTCGCCCTGGTCTCCCTGGTCGGCGCGGGATGCAGCAAGAAGATCACCAGTCAGTTGCTGCCCAACCAGCCGCCCGAGGTCCGGCTGACGGGGGCACCCGTCGCCCGCGACAGCCTGAGGCCCGACTTCTACGCCTACTCGATGCAGTGGGTCGGATTCGACCCGGATGGGCGCGTGGACCACTTCCTGCTCTCCGTGGACGCGGCGCGGCCGGAGGTCTACGACCCGCGGGACACCACCTGGCACACGACCGCGCGGAACGAGTCCACGTTCTTCTTCTCCGCCGGCCGGGACTACGACCCGGTCAACCCGCGCGATCCCAAGGCGCAGACCCCGCACGTGATCTCGCTGTTCGCGGTGGACAATCAGGGCGCCGTCTCGGCGCGGCCGGCGACGCGGGCCTTCTTCTCGTTCACCCAGTGTCCGAGCGTGCAGATCGAGGAGCCCGCGCCCAACAGCGCCTTCACCCCGAACGTGACGCCGACCGTGACCTTCCGCTGGACCGGACAGGACCCCGACGGGCAGTTCACGATCAAGCCGGTCCGCTGGGTGTTCCGTCTGTTCGGGCAGAAGAACCCCGACTTCCCGGGCATCACGGACTACATCTCGTACGCGCTGACCTACCCCGACTCGGTGCGCCGCCGCTACGCCCCCGACTTCGTCGGCTGGAATTCGGTCGGGGCGGAGACCACCAGCTTCCAGTACCGGAACCTCAATCCCGGCTCCACCTACCTGTTCGTCATCACCGGCTTCGACGAGGCCGGCGCCTACGATCCGATCTTCGCCTCGGGCCGCAACATGCTGAAGTTCGGCGTGACCTTCGCCGGCACCTCGGGCCCGGTCATCCGGATGTTCAATCAGTTCTTCGACTACACCTATCCCACGGGCGGCTACGATCCCAGCGAGTCCCGCCAGTTCTTCCTCGAGGTGCCGGCGAACCAGCCGGTGACGTTCAACTGGATCGCCTTCCCGCCGCAGGGCGCGGACATCCGGCGCTACCGCTGGGTCATGGACCTGGTGGATCTCACCGACCAGACGCCACGCTCGAACGAGGCGACGGACTGGTACCACTGGAGCGCCTGGAGCCGGAACACGACCCTGGCCACGGTGGGCCCGTTCTCGACCAACCGCGAGGAGCACCTCTTCTACATCGAGGCCGAGGACAACAACGGACTCGTCAGCCTCGGCATCATCAAGTTCCGCGTGGTCCTCTCGACCTTCGAGCGGGATCTGCTGTTCGTGGACGACACCCGCCTGCGTCCCGACCTCCGCTCCGGACCGGCCGGCGGGCCGGTGGACCCGCCGGCGGGCCCCTGGCCCACCGCGGCGGAGCTGGACACGTTCCTGTTCGCGCGCGGCGGGTTCCCGTGGAAGAGCTATCCGGCCGGAACCCTGAGCCCGCCGGGGATCTTCAACGGCTACGACTTCGACACCATCGGCACCCGCGGCGTCTCGGCGGACGGGACGGTGCCGCTGTCGCTGCTCGGCCTCTACAAGCACGTCGTCTGGTACACGGACGAGACGGGCGCCAGCTACACGAGCTCCCCGAGCGACCGCAACACCCCGATCACCGCCCTGCGGCTGGTGAACTCGCCGGGACGGCCGGTGATCCTCTCCACCTACATGGCGCAGGGGTTCAAGACGAACGGCGGCAAGGTGTGGCTGAGCGGCGGCGGCGCGGCGTTCGCGGCCATGGTCACCTGGAACAAGGCGAACACCTCGCCCAACGACTACGACGACCGCGAGCCGAACCCCGAGCTGCGGCCGGGACGCATGATGTACGACTTCGCGCACTGGCGGGCCGGGATCCAGATGCTGCCGGCGATCAACGCGCGACGGTTCGGCAGCACCACGTTCGGGGTCGGAACCAACCGGCCCGGCCGTCACTGGCCGCCGAATCCGACGCCCCCGACGCCGCCGGGGCCGCCCAATTACACGCTGCTGCCCGCGAACCTGGACCCGAAGTCGCTGGCGACCGACCCGCCGCCGCCGCTGCGCTCCCCGGATTCGTTCTGGCTGCGGGGCAACTTCGCGGCCGAGTACATCAACCGTCCGACGTTCGTCCGGGAGGACTACAACGACGATCCGGAGCTGGTCTCGGAGTTCTCGACGCTCGACACGCTCTACATCTGCCGCGGCGGCACGGCGATCAACAACTCCCCGGTGATGACCTACTACCACGGTCGTGAGACCCAGCCCATGGTGTTCTCGGGATTCAACTTCTGGTACTGGAGGCGCTCGCAGTGCATCGAGCTCGTGGACTGGGTGCTGCAGCACGTGTGGGGGCTCACCCGGGAGCCGGTCTCCCGCACCCCCGGATCGCCGGTGGCGGCGCGCCAGGCGGGTCGATGACCCACGGTCTCGCGCGGAGGATCGTCGCGTCGGGAGCCTCCCTCCCGGCGCGCTTCGCGCTGATCGCGCTGCTGGCCGGGTTCGCGGCGGCGGCGCCGGTCGCGGCGCAGTCGGACTACCCCAACATCCCGGTCTGGGCGTTCAGCGGGGCCTGGAAGCCGGGCGCCGGCGCCGACACCATCGCCGCGCGGCCGCGCACGGTCACCGTGCGCTGGCTGCGCGACCCGGCCGCCGAGGCGCGCGCCGACTTCGCCGGGTACCGCATCTACCGGGCGACCAGCTTCGGCGACACCGCGACCATGGTGCTGATCCGCCGCTTCTCCCGGCAGATCGGGGATTCGATCTTCACCTGGCACTTCCCGGCGATCGACGCGGGCACGCCCCTCGCGCAGCGGGTCGCCACCTTCATCGACCCCGACTCGGCGGGCCGGTTCATCAAGGTGTGCCGCCTGCGGAACCCGCAGAGCGACCCGAACGGCGCCTGCCTCAGCCCGCGGGACTCGGTCCTGATCCTGGCGCCGCCGCCGGGCCCGCACGACGGGTTCCGCACCTGGTACAGCATCACCTACGAGGCGCGGAACACCACGGACAACGACTTCCTCGACCTGTCGATCCCCGACACGCTCGACAATTTCGCCCGCTGCGGCGTGACCGGCGTCAGCCGCGACAGCTGCCCGAACCTGAACCACAAGGCCGCGAACGTCTCGAACGACGTCGGGCACCCGCGCGCGGCCAGCGCCGATCCCGACAGCCACTTCTTCGCGCGCCCGGTGGAGCCCACCGGCGGGCCGACCCCCAACCTCCACCGCGTCGGCGTGGTCCCGAATCCCTACCGCGCCGCCGAGGCCTGGAACCCGGCCGGCGGTCACGAGATCCACTTCATCAACCTGCCGGCGCAGGCGCGCATCCGCGTCTACACGCTCTCGGGCGACCTGGTGCGGGACCTGCGACACGACGACGCGGTGCGTGACTTCGAGCGCTGGGACCTGAAGAACGACGCCGGGCGGGACATCGCCTCGGGCATCTACATGTACCGGGTGGAGGCCAGGGACTTCAGCTTCCAGAGCCGCCTCGTCGTCATCCGCTGACCCCCCACCGCGGGCGCCGCCCCATGCGACTCGAGCTCGAGGTGATCCTGTGGCGCGGCAGGATCGCCGAGTCGCGTCATCGGATGCAGGCCGCGGTGTGCGATCCCGCCGGACGGCTCGAAGCCGCCACCGAAGGCGTCGCCGCGGTCACCACCTTCCGCTCCGCCGCCAAGCCGTTCCAGCTGCTGCCGCTGGTCGAGCGCGGCCACGCGGACCGCTGGGGCTGGACCGAGCCGGACCTGGCCGTGATGGCCGCCTCGCACACCGGGAGCCCCGAGCACGTCGCCCGCGTGGAGGCGATCCTCGCCCGTCTGGGGCTCGAGGCGCGGCACCTGGCCTGCGGGTATCACGAACCGCTCGATCCGGTCTCGCTCGAGCACGTGCGCGCCCGCCCGGACGCGCGCACGAGCGTGTACAATAACTGCTCGGGAAAGCACGCCGGCATGCTGTGCCTGGCGATCTCCGAGGGCTGGCCGGTCGAGGGGTACCATCGGCCGGACCATCCGGTGCAGCGGCTGGCGCGGCAGACCGTCGCCGAGGTGTGCGGCCTGGCGCCCGAGGCGCTGACGCTGGCGGTGGACGGCTGCAGCGTGCCGGTGTTCGGGTTGCCGCTCGCGGCGATGGCCCGCGGCTACGCGCGGCTCGCCGGCGCGGCGGCGGACGGCGACCCGCGCTCGGCCGCGCTCGACCGCATCCGGCGGGCGATGTGCGGCCATCCGCGGATGGTCGGCGGCGAGGGTCGCTTCAGCAGCGTGCTGATGGAGCGGACCGGAGGCCGGCTGCTGGCGAAGGGAGGGGCCGAGGGGCTCGAGTGCGTGGGGCTGCCGGGGCGTCGTCTGGGGCTGGCGGTCAAGTGCGAGGACGGTCAGGGGCGCGGCCTGGCGCCGGCGACCCTGGCGCTGCTCGAGCATCTCGGAGAGCTGTCGGACGGCGAGCGCGAGGCGCTTCGCGCCTCGCGGCGTCCGGTGGTGACGAACCACGCCGGCCTCGAGGTCGGCGAGCTGGAGGCGGTCCTCCGGGTGCCGGCGTCGGCATCCTGAACCGGCCGCGTCGGGGGGTGGATCGGTTGCGTCGGACGACACGAATCGTCGGGGCTCTGGTGGTCGCGGCGCTGGCGGTGACGCCCGCGGCCGCGCGTGCGCAGGCGGCGGATCCCGCGCGGCCGGCGCTGTCGCCGGCGCTGGCGTCCCGGCTCGACCCGCGGCTGGTGGCGACCGCGCTCTCGGACGATCCCACGCCGGTGCCGGTGTGGCTGGCGTTCGCCGACAAGGGCGAGCGCGGCGCCGGCGACCTGGTCGCGCGGCTCGGCGAGGCCGAGGCGGCGCTCAGCGCCCGGGCCCGTGCGCGCCGGCTGCGCGCCGGCGTGCGCCCGCTGGTGGACTACGCCGACCTCCCGGTGGCGCAGGAGTACCTGCGCGAGCTCGAGCGCCGCGGGCTCACGGTCGTCGCGCACTCGCGCTGGCTCAACCGCGCCGCGGTCCGCGTCCCCGGGGCGCGCCTCGCGGAGCTCGCCGGACTGCCGTTCGTGGCGCGCATCGCCCCGGTGGAACGCGCGCGTCGCACCCGGGAGCTGCCGGGCGGCGCCGAGCTCCGGCCGCCGCCGCGCGAGGCGGTGCTCGGCGCGGCCCGGCGCGAGCAGCTCCCGGCCGCGGTGGACTACGGACAGACGATCGCCATGCTGCGGCAGCTGAACGTGCCGGCGGTCCACGACTCTGGCTACATCGGCACCGGCGTGCTGGTCTGCATCCTCGACACCGGATTCAACCACCACGACAAGCACGAGGCGCTGCGGGACGTGCCGATCGCGCCCGGCATGAAGCGCGACTTCGTGGACGGCGACTCGGTGGTCACCGACACGCTGGCGCTGATCGGCCTGCGCCACGGCACCCAGGTCATGGGATGCGTCGCGGGCAACCGCCCCGGCACCTACGTGGGCTCGGGCTTCGGCGCCTCGTTCGCGCTCGCGCGCACCGAGGTGGACGCCAGCGAGACCCCGGTCGAGATGCTCTACTGGGGGATGGGCGCCGAGTGGGCGGACAGCCTGGGCGCCGACCTCATCACCTCGTCGCTCGGTTACTTCACCTTCGACGATCCGGCGGACAACTACACCTACGCCGACATGGACGGACGCACGACCGACGTGAGCCGCGCCGCGCAGGTCGCCGCCCGCAAGGGGATGCTCGTGGTCAACGCGGTGGGGAACGAGGGGAACTCGGCCTGGCATTACCTGATCGCCCCGAGCGACGTCGCGGGCGACAGCCTGATCGCGGTGGGCGCCGTGGACAAGAACGGGGTGGTCGCCTCCTTCTCCTCCTACGGTCCCAACGCCGAGGGCTGCGTGAAGCCCGACCTCGCCGCGCGCGGCGTCTCGGACACGCTGGTCTCGGCCGGGGGCAACCCGAACCTCTACACGACCGGGAGCGGCACCTCGTTCGCGACGCCGCTGCTGGCGGGCCTGGCCGCCTGCCTGATGCAGGCCCGGCCCTCGTGGCCGCCGACGCTGCTGGCGCGCGCGCTGCGCGAGACCGCCTCGCGCGCCTCCGACCCGGACGACCGCGTCGGCTGGGGCATCCCCGACGGCCTCGCCGTCCTGCGCTGGGATCCCGGCGTGGCCGGGGTCCCCACGCCCTTGCCGACCTTCGGCCTGCGCCTGATCGGCCCCAATCCGGTGCGCCGCGGCGGCGCGCCGCTGCGGGCGGAGTTCGCCCTCGGTCCCGGCGGCACGCCGGGCGCGCCGGCCCGCGTCCGCGTCTTCGACGCGCTGGGGCGCGAGGTGCGCGAGCTCTACTCCGGCGCCCCGTCCTGCGGGAGCGTCGTGACCGTGAGCTGGGACGGCCGGCGGGGCGACGGCAGCGCGGCCCGGCCCGGGCTCTACGTCATCGCGCTCGAGTCCCAGGGCGCGCGCCGCGGCGTGCGCGCCATCCTGCTGCCGTGAACGACGCACCGCGCCCGGCGCGGCGTCCCCGAACCCCATCCCGCGAGGCACCCTCGATGATCCGCGTTCCCGCGCGCCGGCTGTGCGCCCTGCTGCTCCCGCTCCTCCTGCTCCCGGCCGCCCCGACCGCGGCCGCGACGCCGTCCGGGCAGGGCCCGGTCGCCCCGCGCACGGTGACGCTCCGGAACGGGGCACGGGTGCTGCTCGCGCCCGACGCCCGCGCGGCCGCCGTCAGCGTGGCGTTCTGGGTCGAGGCGGGACTGCGCGACGAGCGCCCCGGCGCGCTCGGGCTCTCGCACCTGGCCGAGCACCTCTCCGCACGCGGCGTGACGCCCGGCGGCGACGCCGAGCTGCGCCGTCACATCGAGGCGCTGGGCGGCCGCACCGCCTCCTTCACCAGCGGCGACTTCACCTGCTTCACCCACACCGTCCCGCGCGCCGCGCTCGAGCGCGTGCTCGAGCTCGAGGCCGGACGCTTCGGCGCCCGTCCGACCGCGGCGATGCTCGAGCAGGACCGGGCCTCCACCCGCGAGGAGATCCTGCTGCGCGGGCGCACGAACCCGCTCGAGCGTCCGCTGCTCGAGCTCTACGCCGCCGCGTTCCCGGGCCACCCCTACCGCTGGCCGGTGCTGGGGAGCGAGGAGGACCTGGCGCGGATCACCCTGAAGGACGGCGAGGCGTTCCTGCGCGCCCGCTACGCTCCCGACCAGGCCCTGATCACCATCGTCGGCGACTTCGACCCCGATCAGGCGCTCGGGTATCTGCGTCGGCACATCGAGGGCATCCGCGCCCGCGGGGGCCGCCGCGGGCCGGCGGGCGACCTCGCCGCGCCGGAACGCCGCCGCTCGGTGACCGGCTCGCTCCAGGTGCCGGTCCTCGCCGTGGGCTGGCGGGTGCCGGCCGGCGGCGCGGACGACGCCGCGGCGCTCGACCTGCTGTCGGCGCTGCTCACCGGCGCCGGCGAGGGGCGCCTCACGCGACGTCTGGTCGAGCAGGAGGGGAGCTGCCTGCTCGCGCGCAGCGGCCGCGACCGCCGGCGCGACGCGACGCTGTTCTGGACCGTCGCGGTGGCGCGTCCGGGGCAGGACAGCGCCGCGGTCGAACGCAGCCTGATCGAGGAGGTCGAGGGGCTGGCGGCCGAGCCGGTCGCCGGCGAGACGCTCGACGGCGCCCGCCGGAGGCTCGAGGTGGCGATGCTGCTCGGGCGGCAGAGCGCCAGCGACCGCGGACAGGCGCTCGGCACCGCGCAGCTCGTCGCCGGGGACTGGCGCGATGCCGACCTCCAGCTCGAGCGGCTGCGCTCGCTCACCCCGTCCGACCTGCAGCGGGCGGCGGCGCGCACGCTGGTCGCCGCGCGCCGGACCGTGGTGTGGCTGGCCGCGGCGCCGCCGGGCGGCGGGGTCGGGGAGGGACGGCCATGAGCCCGCGGACGCTCACCGGCTCCGCGCTCGGGCTCGCGCTCGGTCTGGCGCTCGCGGCGCCGGCGGTCGCGCAGCAGGCGCCGGGATTCCGGGCGCCGGCCCCGGTGGTCCGCACGCTGCCGAACGGGCTCACCGTGGCGGTGTTCGAGGACGACCGTCTGCCGCTGGTCCAGATCCAGTTCCTGGTCCCGGCCGGCTCGGTCCACGAGCCGGAGGGCGAGGCCGGCGTCGCCGGTCTGGTGTTCCAGCTGCTCGGCCACGGTACCGCGAGCCGCACCGCGGCCGCGTTCGACCATGCGGTCCAGTCGCTGGGCGGTTCGGTCGGCGGCAGCGTGTCGCGCGAGTTCACCACCGTTCACGGGGCGTTCCTGTCCGGCGACCTCGAGGCCGGCCTCGAGCTGCTGTCGGACGCGGTGGTGAACCCGCTGCTGGGCGACGAGCCGCTGCGGGCCCTCAAGCGTCCGCTCGCGGCGGGGCTGTCGGACGCACGGCTGGATCCGGCGCTGCTGGCGGACGAGCACCTGTGGGCGGCGGTGTTCCGCGGCCACCCCTACGGGCGGCCGCCGCAGGGGGCGCCGCGGGCCCTCCACGCGCTCGGCACCGCCGAGGTGCGCGCGTTCCACCGCCAGCGGTACCGCCCCGACCAGGTGCTGCTGGCGATCGCCGGGGACGTGACGCCCGAGCGGGCGTTCCAGGCGGCCGAGGCGCAGCTCGGCAGCTGGGGCGGGCGTGCCCGCGAGTCCGTGCTGCCGCCGCCGCCCGCTCCCGCGCCGGGCTGGCGGGTGCGGCTGGTGGACGCTCCCGGCCTCGGGCGGGCGCAGGTCCGCCTCGGCGCCCTCGGTCCCGCGCGCGCCGACCCCGACCACGATCCGCTCACCGTGGCGGCCGAGGCGCTGGCCGTCGGACCGCAGCCCGGACTCCGGATCTCGGTGACCGGTCTGCGCGGCGCGGGACTGGTCTCGGTCGCCGCCTCGGCGCCGGTGGACTCGGTCGGCGCCGCCGTCGACCGTCTGCGCGCCGCGCTCGCCGCGGCGTCGTCGTCGCCGATCGCGGACGAGGCGCTGGCGGCGGCGAAGCGGCGCCTCATCGGCGGCTTCGAGCTGCAGTTCGAGACCCGGGGCGGGACGATCGCGCAGTGGATGGCGGCGGCCCTCTACGCGGGCGCCGGCGACCGGCTCGCGGACCCGCCGGGGCGGATCGCCTCGGTCGCCGGCGAGGAGGCGCGCGCGGCGATCGCGCGCTGGCTGGGCGCCGAGGGCGTGACGCTGGTGGCGGTCGGGCCCGCCGAGGTCCTGCGGCCCCAGCTCGAGCGGTTCGGCCCGGTCGAGGTGGTGCCGCTGGCGGCGGCGATCGAGGTGGTCGAGACGCCGTCGGCGACGCGCTCCGAGCCGACCGACGCGCAGCTCGCGCAGGGCCGTACGCTGGTCGAGCGGGCGCTGGCCGCGCACGGGGGGGCGGCGAAGCTGCGCGGCATCCGCGAGTCCAGCCTCGAAGGCGAGGTGGTCATGACCCCGGGCCCCCGCGAGCAGACCGGGCAGGTGCTGCAGCTGCGCAAGGACCCGCAGCGGTTCCTCTTCTCCCTCACGGTCTCGGTGCTGCAGAGCGTGCAGGTGCTGAACGGCGAACGCGCCTGGTCGCTGTCCGGGGAGGGAGGCGGTGTGGCGGAGGACCTCGACAGCCTGACCGTGACCGGCCTGCGCTCGGCGTTCCGATCCGACCTCGCCCATCTGCTGCGCGACGCGGCGGCGCCCGCGACCCGCGCGGCCTGGCGCGGCCGCGAGCGCCGGGACGACCGCGACACGGACGTCATCGAGCTGGTGGATCCGGACGGCACGCGGCGCGTCCTGTTCCTCGACACCGGCACGCAGCGGCTGGTGGCGATGGAGCAGCACGAGGGGGGCCACACCGTGCGCCGCATCTACCGCGACCTGCGCGAGGTGGGCGGCGTGCTGTGGCCGCACCAGGAGGAGCGCCAGCTCGACGGGCAGCCGACCATGCTGCTGCGGTGGAGCCGGGTGGCGTTCAACACCGGCCTCGCGGACACACGGTTCCTCAAGCCCGGCGAGCGGCCGGCGGACGCGCCGACGCGACGTCCGCGGGCGCGCTGACGACCCTCCGCTCCCGCGGCGGCGACGCGCCGGGACCGGCGCGCGCCGCCGTGCCCCGTTGGCGGTCGCGGCCCGCCTCGACTATCCTGCCCCTCCCATGACCCCGACCCGCCTTCCGGCCGCCCCCGCGGGCGCCGCCACCACCGATCCGGAGTCCGCCATGTCCGACGTCCACGTCTATTCCTTCGGAGAGGGGCGCGCCGACGGCAACGCTTCCATGCGCGACCTGCTCGGAGGCAAGGGCGCCGGTCTCGCCGAGATGACCAACGCCGGCGTCCCGGTGCCGCCGGGATACACGATCACCACCGCGGTGTGCCGCGCCTACTACGCGCGTGGCCGCAGGCTCCCGGCGGGGTTCGAGGAGCAGCACGCCGCCGCGCTGGCGCTGCTCGAGCGCCGCATGGGCCGCCGGCTCGGCGACGCGGCCGACCCGCTGCTGGTCTCGGTGCGCTCGGGCGCCCGCTTCTCGATGCCGGGGATGATGGACACCGTGCTCAACCTGGGGCTCAACGACCGCTCGGTGGTGGGGCTGGCGCGGCGCACCGGCAACCCCCGCTTCGCCTGGGACTGCTACCGGCGGTTCATCCAGATGTTCGGCTCGGTGGTGCTGGGGCTCGAGAAGCACGAGTTCGAGGAGCACCTCGAGAAGTTCAAGCGCGCCCGCCGCGCCGCCACCGACCAGGACCTTCCGGCCGCCGACCTCGAACGGCTGGTCGCCGAGTTCAAGCAGCTGGTCCGCCGCCGCGGCGGACGCGACTTCCCGCAGGACCCCTCCGAGCAGCTCTCGCTCGCACGCGACGCGGTGTTCCGCTCGTGGATGAACGACCGCGCGATCTACTACCGGAAGCAGAACCAGATCCCCGACGACAGCGGCACGGAGTGCGAGGACCGCACCGCCGAGGAATGCGTCG
>CAZKQE010000017.1:0-608 GCA_964554725.1 uncultured bacterium | reverse complement strand
CAGCGGCACCGCGGTCAACGTCCAGGCGATGGTGTTCGGCAACCTCGGGCCCACCTCGGGGACCGGCGTCGGGTTCACCCGCGACCCGGCCACCGGCGAGAACCGGTTCTACGGCGAGTACCTCCTCAACGCGCAGGGCGAGGACGTCGTCGCCGGGGTGCGCACGCCCCTGCCGATCGAGGGGCTCGCGAAGGAGATGCCGGCGGTCTACCGGCAGCTGCGCGAGATCACCGCGCGGCTCGAGAAGCACTACCGGGACATCCAGGACTTCGAGTTCACGATCGAGGACGGCACGCTGTACCTGCTCCAGACCCGGACCGGCAAGCGCACCGCGCAGGCCGCGGTGCGGATCGCCGTCGACATGGTGAACGAGGGGCTGATCTCGCGCGACGAGGCGATCCTGCGCGTGGACCCCGCCTCGCTCGACCAGCTCCTCCACCCGCGCTTCGACCCGCGGGCGAAGCTGCCGGTCATCGCCACCGGGCTCGCCGCCTCGCCCGGCGCCGCGGTGGGCCGGGCGGTCTTCGACGCCGACCAGGCGGCGACGATGGGCGAGAAGGAGCGCGTCATCCTCGTGCGCCGGGAGACGGTCCCGGACGACATCCACG
>CAZKQE010000016.1:0-16398 GCA_964554725.1 uncultured bacterium | reverse complement strand
TCTCGATGTGGCCGTAGAGGAGCGTGCAGTTGGAGGGAATGCCCATGCGGTGGGCGATCTCGTGGATCTCGAGCCAGCGCCGCGCCCCGATCTTCTGGTGGAAGATCTCTCGCCGCACCCGCTCGCTGAACACCTCGGCGCCGCCGCCCGGCAACGCGTCGAGCCCGGCCTCGCGCAGGCGCTCGAGCACCCACTCGGCCGGCTGACGGGTGAGCCGGCAGAAGAAGTCGATCTCGACCGCGGTGTACGCCTTGACGCTGAGCGAGGGCTTCTCGGCCTTCACCCAGCGGATGACGTTCAGGTAGTCGTCGAAGCGCCACCGGTTGTGGAGGCCGCCGACGATGTGGATCTCGGAGATCTCGGGATCCACGTGGGCGCGGATCTCCGCCTCGGTCATCGTGTAGGCGCCCGCGGCGCCGGGCTTCTTCGCGTAGTCACAGAACCGGCAGGCCAGCACGCACACGTTCGTGGGGTTGAGCTGGCGGTTGACGGTGAAGTAGACGCGGTCGCCGTGCCGGTCGCGGGCGCAGGCGTCGGCGAGCCGGCCCAGCTCGAGCAGCGGGGCGTCGAACAGTCGCACCCCGTCCTCCTGGGAGAGCGGCTCGCGGGCGGCGAGCTTCCGTTGGGCGGCGGCGACCAGGGGGTCCCGGGGGGTCAGGGCCGCCACATGGTCGGTCGCGGGGAGGGGCACGTGCGTCGGGTCCTCTCGGGCGGGCGGGGAGGCGCCGGCGGGGGCGGGTCGCGGAGCCGTCCGTCGGGCTAAGTGACGGCGCAGTATAGCGGGCGGGTTGGCGCGGGTCGAGCGGGGCCGCCCCTGCGCCGGGCGGGAACGGTCACCCGGGGCGCCGCGGTCGTGGTCCGGCCTTCCGCGCGCTCCGCCGGGGAGGGCGCGGGAGACCCGGGCTTCGGGTTCAGTGGCGTCAAACGGCGTGCGAACTGCCGGACGGCCGCGGCAACCGACGCCCGGGCACAACTTTGGCGAGGATTCCGGCGTCCGGCTGAGGTATCCTCATCCGAGCCTGACGCCGTGATCCGTCCGTTCCTCACCCCCGAGAGGCGCATCCGTGCTCCGTCGCATCGTTCGGGCCTCCATCGCTCTCTGTGTGGTCTTCGGTTCCGCGATCGCGTTCGCATTCTCGACCGGTCCGCCGCTCAGCCGCACCGGCGCGCCCGCCATCGGCGGCAAGCCGGCCGAAGCGCTGTGCAGCGTCTGCCACAACACGAACCCGGTGAACATGCCGAACGGCCAGGTCGAGATCCTCGACCTGCCGATCTTCTACACGCCGGGCCAGACCTATCCCATCCGGGTCCGACTCAGCTCGACCGCGAACGAGGCGTACGTGGACCGCAAGTGGGGTTTCCAGCTCACCGCGGTCTACCAGCAGAACGGCCTCGGCGCCGGGACCTGGAACCTGCCTTCCTCGCCCGAGACCAGCGAGCTGCTGCGGAACACCTACGCCAGCACCTCGAGCCACACGTTCAAGACCCGGGTGTACATCTCGCACGTGAGCCCGTCGTCGCGGAAGGGCTGGCCCAGTCCCTGCGAGTGGACGCTCGACTGGGTGGCGCCGCCGGTGGACAGCGGCACGGTCATCTTCCTGGTCGCGGGCAACGCCGCGAACGGGGACTCGGCATCCGCCGGCACCGACGACCACATCTACACCGGCCGGGACACCGTCCTGTCCCCGTCGCTCGTGGTGGACGTGCCGACGCCGGCGAACGAGCGGTTCGTCTCGGCGCTCGAGGCGCCCTACCCGAACCCGATGCGGTGGCTGTGCGTGGACCTCAGCTTCACCCTCGCGCGCGCCGGGGAGATGGAGCTCGCCATCTTCGACCCGCAGGGACGGCGGGTGCGCTCGCTGCTGAACGGCTGGCACGCGGCCGGGCCCGGGGCGTCGTTCTGGAACGGACGACGCGATGACGGGACCCTCGCCGCCAACGGCGTCTACTTCGTCCGCCTCCGCTCGCCCGGCGAGGCGCGGGCGATCTCGCGCCGGCTGGTGCTCGCCCGCTGACCGGCGGCATCGCCCGCCCCCGACCCGCCACGAGCCCGGCGCGGAACCCCGCGCCGGGCTCGTGTGCGGAAGGGGGGCCCGTCGGGCCCCTCAGCGGGTGAGGTAGTAGGTCACCTTGGCGAGGAAGATGTTGTCGGGCCGCTGGTCCACCAGCTGGCTGCAGGCGGAGCGCAGGCGGAACTCGCCGTGGTTCTCGAAGCCGCTGCGGTCCTGCGTCCACACCAGGAACAGGGTCGAGCCCGGCATGTACTCCCAGCGCAGGATCGCGTTCCCGCGCAGCGAGGTGATGTTGAAGTCGGGGTTGAAGCCGTTGCCGGGACCGGGCCCGTCGAGGTCGATCCGGTCGGTCGCCCCGTCGTACTGCGGCGCGCCGCTGCCGACCGGCTCCCATGCATAGCTGCGAGGCCGCAGGAGCTGCTTGAAGCCGAAGTAGTTCCCGCTCGAGATCAGCGGCTGCCCGTAGACCTGCAGGCTCACGTTGGGCGTGAACGCCCAGTTGAGCCGCACGCTGGCGGACAGCGTGGTCTGGTCGAGCTGCGCGAACACGTAGCGGCGGCCGAAGGTCTCGGTCGCGGTGGGATCGTCCACCGCCCCGACCCACTGCGAGTCCTGATGGTTCCGGTCGAATCCTGGGTTGAAGTTGAGCTGGACGTTGGGTGCCGGCTTCCACTGCACGCCGGGCTGGAAGCCGATGTTCCAGCCGCCCGAGCGCGAGCGTCCGCCGTAGACCTCGGCGCTGTAGAAGAGCGGCTTGCGGCCGTCCGTGTCGGCGTAGATCCAGCCGCCGAACCGCTCGGGAGAGAGGGTCAGCGGGCCGCCGCGCGTGAGACGGTTGTTGAAGTTGCGGGGAGAGATGTCGATGCCCGACCACACGCTCCAGTAGTTGAGCAGCTCGGCGCCGCCGCGCAGGAACACCGCGCTGCCGGTGCGGTTGCCGTCGAAGTCGGCGAGCGCGAAGGTCGAGACGCTGAAGTCCGCGTAGCGCTTCCAGCGGTCGGGCTCGCTCCAGCGGTAGCCGGTCGAGACGTGCGCGTTGAGCACGTCGCTGCGCGAGCTGAACCCGAGGTCGTTCGTGTCGAAGTGCGGGTTGATGAACCCGACCGCCGAGTTGAACGTGGAGCGGCCCTTCTGCTTGTTCACGGTGAGGCGCCCCGCGAAGCCGGTGAGCGAGGTCGCGTCGGGGTCGAGCCGCCAGCGCCGCGCGTCGGGGCGCTGCAGGTAGTGGGCCGAGCTGCGCTGCACCGACGCGATGCGCGCCGGGCTGCCGCGCAGGTCGCTCATCCCCGCCCAACCGGTCACCACCCACACCTGGGCGCTGTCGAGGAAGGTCCAGCCGTCGAGACCGACCGCCAGCGCGCCGCGGTTCAGCTGGTCCTCGAGCGCCGGGTCGTCGAAGCGGCGTCCGGCGTAGGTCGTGATCGTGCCGAAGCCGTGCCGCCCCTGGTCGAACTCCTTCTGCGCCCGCAGCACCGTGTAGGAGGCGAGCGGCTCCACCTCGGCCTTTCCGCGCACGCCGCCGAGCTCGGTGGTCGCGTGCTCGCGCGCGGTGAGCGCCTGCATGAGGCCCAGGTTCCAGTCGCCGAAGACCTTGCCGGTGAGCTTGCCGGCGCCGAGGATGCTGGTGCCGCGCGGCACGTCGGCGTAGTCGGCGCTATAGGCGCCGCCGCTCGGCGCCCGCCCGATGCGCCGGCTGTAGAAGAAGCTGGGACCGGGCCAGTTGAAGCCCATGAAGTTGTTGGCGCCGCCGAAGCCGAAGTCGTAGTTGCTCGAACCCTCGACGAAGAACGGACGCTTCTCGGGGAAGAAGGTCTCGACGTCGCTCAGGTTGACGACCGCCGGATCCACCTCGACCTGGCCGAAGTCGGGGTTGATCGCGGCGTTGAGGGTGAGCTTGCTGCCGACCGCGGTCTTGAGGTCGGCGCCGAGGTCGGGGGCGAAGCGCGAGCCGTCGTTGAAGGGGTCGCCGTCCACCGCGCGCAGGAACTCCCCGCGGGTGGTCGCGTAGGGCATGATCTCGATCGCCCGCGACGGCGCCACGCTCTCGATGCCCACCAGGTGGGGGAAGCGCGACACGAACCCGCTCTCGTTGCGCGGCGTGTAGGCGACCATGTTCGTCTCGTTCCGGCGCGCGAGCGTGCGGCGGAAGTTGACCCCCCAGCGGTACTCCTCGGCCTTGCGGAAGCGGAGCTGGGAGTACGGGATCCGCATCTCGGCGGTCCACCCGGTCGAGTCGATGCGCGCCCGCCCCTGCCAGACGCCGTCCCACGAGCCGTCGTCCCAGCCGTCGTTGAACAGGATCCCGTCCCGCAGCGTGCCGGCGGCGCTGATGACGAAGAAGTAGCCGCTGCGCCGGTCGTGGTAGGGGTCGAGGAAGAGCGTGATCTCGTCCGAGCGCGAGTGCTGGTCGCGCCGGGCGAGGCGGGCCACGATCGAGTCGGGGGCGGCGTCGCGCATGCGGGCGCCGAAGTAGATCGCGTCGTCGTCGTAGAGGACGTGCACCTCGGTCGGGAACGACGGCGGCGAGCCCTGGTCGGGATCGGACTGGACGAAGCGCGCCCGCGCGGGCTCGCCCGCCCACGCGGGCTCGCTGAGGACGCCGTCGATCTGGAGCGGCGCGGTGACGCGGCGGGCGCGCACCTCCGGCAGGGAGATCGTGAGGCTGTCGGCGACGGCGGCCGAGGCGGCGGCGAGGGAGAACAGGACGACGAGCAGCGGCTTCATGGCGACACCCCGGGAGCGGAGGGTTGAGGTCGGCGGACGCCCACTTCGACAACAGCAAAGACGCCGGGGTTGCCCTCCGTGTTACGGATTCGGGAAGAGTTTCGCCGCGTCCCGACCGGCGGGGGGATTCAGGGGACGAACGCCGGGGTCCGCGGCCCGCGCCGCGCGGGCCCGCTCAGAGGCTGAAGTACCAGGTCACCTTGGCGAGGAAGATGTCGTCCGCCTCGGCGCTGGTCAGGCGGCTGAAGTCCCGCCGGAAGTCGAAGTCCCCGGACGGCTCGAAGGCGGTGCGCTCCTGGGTCCACACCAGGAACAGGGTCGAGCCCGGCAGGTACTCCCAGCGGAACACGGCGTTCCCGCGCAGGGATTTGAAGTTGAAGTCGGGGTTGCCGCCGAACGCGATCGGGTCGAAGGCATAGGTCTTCGGCCGCGCCAGCGACTTGAAGTCGGTGTAGTCGCCGGCCGAGATGAGCGGCTGGACGAAGGTGAGCAGGCTCATCGTCGGCGTGAACGCCCAGTTGAGCCGGATGTTCGCGGCCACGGTGGTCTGGTCGAGCCGCCCGAACACGTAGCGACGCCCGAACGTCGCGGTCGCGGTGGAGTCGTCGAACGAGGTGACGTACTGCGCGTTCTCGATGTTGCGCGAGAACTGCGGACCGATCCGCAGTGTGACGTTCGAGGCCGGCTTCCACTCCACGCCGGGATTCACACTCCAATTGTAGGAGTCGGCCTCCGGCACCCGGTAGGTGTAGAAGTCGACGAAGTAGAACCGCTTCGACTTGCCGTCGGTGTCGAAGTAGGTGCCGAACTCGTAGCCCGGCTTGTTGATCGTGAGCGGTCCGCCGCGGGTGCGGCGGTTGTTCACGGTCTCGGGGTTGTAGGCGACGTGGTAGTTCCAGCTGTAGTTGTTGCTGAACTCGGTGAAGCCCGAGGCCCACACACCGCCCCAGATGCGGTTGCCCTGAAGGTCGTAGCTCGCGAACACCGAACCCAGCACCTCCTGGTGCTTGCGCCACTTCGTGGTCTCGGTCCACTTGTAGCCGCCGCCGATGTGTCCGTTCGCGACGTCGGCCCGCGACTGGAAGCCGACGTCCGCGACGTCGAACCCCGGGCTCATGAAGCCGAGCGCGGCGTTGAAGATCCCGCGCCCCTTCTGCTTGTTGAGCCAGTAGCGGCTGCCGAACCCGGTCAGCGAGCGGGCGTCGGGATCCACCTCGACATGGTCCGCGTCGGGGCGCTGGAAGTAGTGGCGCGAGTGCTGCTGCAGCGCCGTCATGCGGGCGCGGGTCCCGCGCACGTGCGAGAGCGCGGTCCAGCCCGAGATCACCCACACCTTGCTCGAGTCGAGGAACGTCCAGCCGTCGAAGCCGGTCATCACCGACTGACCGTTGAGCTGGTCGCGCAGCGGGGCGTCCTCGAACGAGCGGGCGGCGACCGTGGTCATGAGCCCGAACCCGTGCTTCCGCTGCCGGAACTCCTTGAGCCCGCGGAGGACGCCGTAATACGTGAGCGGCTCGATCGCCGCCTCGGAGCGCACGCCGCCGGTCTCGAGGGTCGCGACCTCGCGGCTGGCGAGGGCGTGGAGGGTGCCGAAGCTGACGCTCGGCCACAGCTTCCCGGTCAGCTTGGCGGCCCCCAGGATGCCGGTGCCGATCGGGGCGTCCGCGTAGTCGGCGGGCGGCCGGCTCCCCTGCGGAGCCCGCCCGATGCGGCGGCTGTAGAAGAAGATCGGCTCGGGCCAGTTGAAGCCCCAGTAGCCGTCGGCGCCCTGATTGCCGAAGTTGAAGATGGACGAGCCCTCGACGAAGAACGGGCGCTTCTCCTGGAAGAACGACTCGACGTCGCTCAGGTTCACGACCGCCGGATCCACCTCGACCTGCCCGAAGTCGGGGTTCGCGGTGGCGTTCAGCGTCAGCTTGCCGCCGATCCCCATGCGCAGGTCCGCCCCCACGTTCGCGCGCAGCCGCGAGCCGTCGTTGAACGGGTCGAGCGGGCCATGGCTCAGGAACTCGCCCTTCGAGGTCAGGTAGGGCCGCAGCTCGATCGCCCGCGAGGGGCGGACGTTCTCGATCCCGTGCAGCTCGGGCCAGCGCGAGACGAACCCCGACTCGTTCTTGGGCTGGTAGACGAGGAAGGTCTCCTCGTTGTTGCGCTGGATGACGCGGCGGAAGTTGACCCCCCACACCTGCTGCGCCGCCGGCCGGAAGCGGAGCTGGGAGAACGGGATCCGCATCTCGAGGGTCCACCCGAGCGAGTCCACGCGGGTCTTCGCCTGCCAGACCCCGTCCCACGAGCCGTCCTCCCAGCCGTCGTTCGAGAGCGTGCCGTCGAACAGTGTCCCGGCCGCGTTGACCAGGAAGTAGTAGCCGGAGCGCTTGTCGTGGTAGGGGTCGAGGTAGCACGAGAACCGGTCCGCGGGGACCGAGACGTCGCGACGCGAGAGGCGCACCAGCAACGACTCCGGGTTCGCGTCGAAGCAGCGCGCGCCGACGTAGAGCGCGTCATCGTCGTAGGCGATGCGGACCTCGGTCGGCTGGCTGGCGGCCGCTCCCTCGTGCGGGTCGCGCTGCCGGAACCCCGACACCCCCTCGCCGTTCCGCCACACGGCTTCGGACAGCACGCCGTCGATCGTCACCGGCTCGGTGAGGCGCACCGCCCGCACCGGGGGACGGACTGTCCCCAGCGAGTCGGCGTGCGCACCTGCGGTGGCGGTGAGCATCAGCAGCAGGACGAGGGACGCTCTCATGGGGGCCTTCCGGGTCGGAGCCGCGCGGGGACGGAGGATTGGACGGGCCGACCCCGCGAATCGTTGGGAGCACCCTGCCACGGCCCGGCCGCCCGCGACCCGCCTGCCGTGCGGGCGCGGCGTTCCGGCCGACCGGGACGGCGATCCCCGCCCCCGGTGCGGGGATCCTCGGCGGCGACCGGCCGGCGGGCGCCGCTCCGGCCGGGCGGTCCCGCGGTCGGTCAGTTCGCGGCGGCGGTCGCCCGCCGCAGCACCTCCTGCGCACGGGTCGCGGCCGGATTGAGCTCGAGCGCTCTCGCGGCGTGCGCCGCGGCCCCCGCCCGGTCGCCGAGCAGCGCCGCGGCGTAGGCCATGCCGGAAGGGCCCGAGGCCGACTGCGGGTAGACCTCGGCCTGGAGGCGGAACAGCTCGAGCGCGTCGGCGGGCCGCCCGCGCTCGGCGAGCTGGTAGCCGACCGCGTTCAGGCGCAGCTCGTTCACCGGCATCAGCGAGTCCGGGGTGGTCGCCCGCAACGCGCGGTACTGCTTCGCGGCGGTCGCGATGCCGCGCGCCGCGATCGCCCGCCACAGCGAGTCCGACGCCCGGTCCGGGAGGGTGTCCTTCGCCACCGTGCGGATGCCCTCGATCGCGAGCGGCATCTCGACCTCGTCGCCCACCATCGCCTTGCCGATCTCGAGCAGCGCGTTGAAGCGCGTCGGGCCCACGATGCCGTAGTCCTTGCGGTTGAGCGTCACCCGCCCCTCGAACCCCACCCGTTCGTCGCCGCCGGCGTCGTGGACCGCGCCGTTGAAGGTGAAGGGGATCTCGACCTCCTTCGTGACGCCGTGGAGGGTGAGCGGGCCGCGCAGCACCCAGCCCTCGCCCTGGCGCGCCACCTCGCGGCTGCTGAAGGTCGCGGTCGGGAACCTCTCGACGTCGAACCAGTCGGCGCTCTTGAGGTCGCGGTCGCGCCGCTCGAGGAAGGTGGTGAGGCTGCGGGTGCGGATGAGGATCGTGGCGGAGGAGCGGGAGAGGTCCTGGCGGTCGAGCGCCAGCGTGCCCGAGAACTCGGTGAACGCTCCGCGCACGCGCGAGATCCCCATCCAGGCGACCGAGAACTCGACCGAGGAGTGCGCCGCGCCGACGTTGAACAGCTGGACCCCCTCGAGCAGCGAGCGGGCGGGAGCGGGCTTCGCAGCACCGGTCGCCGGGAGCGGCGCGACGACCAGCAGCAGGGCGCAGGCGGCGACGGGCAGCGGACGGAAGGGCATGGCGCGGGACCTCCGGATCGGGGACGGACGGGGGGGAGCGGACGGAGAGGGTGGCGCGCGCGCCGGGCCGCCACAACCGGCGGCCCACCAGTGCCCGGAAGCGGGCGACCGGCGCGGCCCGCCGCGGCCGGGCCCCGCCCTAGGCGGCCGGCGGCCGGGGGGTGGCCGCGCCCGCGGCCGGCGCGAACGCCGCCCGCCAGGCGGGGCTGTTGAAGAGCGCGAGCAGCAGGAACGGATAGAGCGCGCTGGTGAACACCGGCCAGCCGAAGGCGTAGCCGAGCGCGAACGGCTCGATGCCCCCGAGGACGATCCAGCCCGCCGCGAAGGCGAGCGAGAACCGCCGCCCCGAGGGCCGCACCCACAGGGTGCCGACCGCGCCGATCACCAGCAGGACGGCGAGCACGCCCCGCAGCGCCCCGAACGCGACCACGGCGGCGTTCACCGCCGAGGCGGGCGGCGGGGCGCCGGTGGTGCCGACGGCCGGCGCGCCGCTCACCGTGCCGATCCGCGTCAGACCCAGGCCGTCGCTGACCACGGCGGTCGAGCCGAGGATGCCGGAGACGCCGACGAACAGGCTGAGCGCCGCCACGACCGTCATCCCCAGCGTGCGCGCGGCGGCCACCGGCGTCATCCGCCGGCCCGGCGCCCGGCCCGGGCCCGCGCCCGCTCCGCCGCCAGCGCGCCGGCCACGCGCGCGTTGTTCGCGAGCAGCTCGACGTTCGAGAACACGCTGCGGCCGTCGGTGCGCTCGCGCATGCGGTCGAGCAGGAACGGGGTCACGTCGCGCCCGCGCACCCCCTCGGCCTCGGCGTCGGCCAGCGCGCCGGCGAGTGCGGCCTCGTAGAGCTCGCGCGGCATCTCGAAGCCGGCCGGGATGGGATTGGCGACCACCACGCCGGTGTCGAGCAGCGCCTCGTGCATCTCGATCGCGCGCGCGAGGGAGGCGATGTCGTCGAACCGCCGGTCCACCGGCAATCCGCTCCCGCGACGGTAGAAGGCCGGGAACTCGTCGGTCCCGAGCCCGTAGACCGGCACGCCGAGGGTCTCGAGCAGCTCGACCGTACGCGGCAGGTCGAGCACCGCCTTGGCGCCCGCGCACACGACCGCGACCGCGTGCCGGCCGAGCGCGTGCAGGTCGGCCGACACGTCTCCGGTCGCCTCCGCGCCCCGGTGGACGCCGCCGATCCCGCCGGTCGCGAACACCCCGATGCCGACGCTCTCCGCCACCGCCAGGGTCGCCGCGACCGTGGTCGAGCCCGGCCGTCCGGCGGCCACCTGGGCGGCGAGGTTGCTCGGATTGAGCTTCACCGTGTCCGCGGAGGTCGCCAGCCGCTCGAGCTCGGTCGCCGAGAGCCCCACCCGCACGCGGCCGTCGAGCACGCCGATGGTGGCCGGGACCGCGCCCGCCGCCACCACCTCGGCCTCGAGCCGCGCCGCGGCCGCGACGCCCTGCGGGTGCGGGAGTCCGTGGGTGACGAGCGTGGTCTCGAGCGCCACCACCGCGCGCCGGTCCCGGAGCGCCGCGACGACGAACGGCGAGACGTCGAACAGACCCCCGGGCTCCCACCTTCCGCTCATGACCACCATCCGTCGACCGTCGCCACCACCGCCGCGGGGGTCGCCACCGGGTCCGGATAACCCGCCTTCCAGGTGGCGTCGATCCCCAGCGGCCCGCGGCAGGTGAGCCAGGCCCCGCGCGTCTCGACCGCGGCGGGCACCACGTCGCGCGCGCAGTCGAAGCGGGTGAAGACGCCCCACAGCAGCAGCTCGTCGTCGTCGAGCGGGACGTCGGCGCTGACCGCCGCGACGAGCTTGAGCCCCGCGTACTCGGGGCGCCGCACCAGCCGCTCGACCACCGCGCGCCCCGGCGTGTCGCCCGGCGCGGGGACGCCCGCGACCGTGGCGCCGCCCACCGCCCCCTTCACCGCCACCACCAGCATCCCGCCCCACGCCAGCCGGTGGCCGGTGACGGCCTCGTCGAAGGCGCGGGGATCGGGGACCGAGGCCGGCGGCTCCGCCGGCGCGCGCCCGGGCTTCGACTGCGCGTCGAGCACCATCTTGCTGCCCAGGTTCATCGTGTAGGAGGTGAAGTCGAGCGTGTCGAGCGGCACCCGCGGCAGCAGCAGGAAGTCCTCGGCCGGGTCGAAGTGGCGCGCGATCGCCCGGAACACCGCGGCGCGGTCGCGCGGGTCCACGTCCTCGTCCACCAGCACGATCGCCTTCGTGAGCGAGAGCTGCCCGGTGCCCATCAGCCCGAGCGCGGTCTTCATCGCCTCCTTGGCGAAGCGGTTGCCGACCGCGACCACGAGCAGGTTGTGGAACCCCGCCTCGTACCAGGCCCACAGGTCGCGCACCTCGGGATGGATGACGCGCAGCACGCCGGCGAAGAACTCCTGCACCGCCTCGCCCATGAACCGGTCCTCCTGCGGCGGCTTCCCGACCACGCTCGCCTGGTAGACCGGGCGCGCGCGATGGGTGAGCGCCCGCAGCCGGAAGACCGGGAACGGTGCGGCGTGCGAGTAGTGGCCGAAGTGGTCGCCGAAGGGCCCCTCCGGCCGCCGCTCGCCCGGCTCGACCACGCCCTCGAGCACGAACTCGGCGTCGGCGGGCACCCGCATCGCGAGGGAACGGGCGCGCGCGAGCCGCGTCGGCGCGCCGCGCAGGAAGCCGGCGAACGCCAGCTCGTCGATCCCCTCCGGCAGCGGCGCCACGCTCGCCAGCAGGGTGGCCGGGTCGGCGCCGACCGCGACCGCCACCTCGAGCGGCTCGCCGCGGCGCTCGGCGCGATGGTGGTGGAACCCGCCGCCCTTGCCGATCTGCCAGTGCATCCCGGTCGTGGCGCCGTCGTAGACGTGCATGCGGTAGATGCCGAGGTTGCGTCCGCGGGTCTCGGGGTGCTCGGTGAGCACCAGGCCGAAGGTGACGAAGCGGCCGCCGTCGCCGGGCCACAGCTGGAGGTTGGGGAGCGGCGCGAGGTCGGCGGCGGCGGTCACCGCCTGGGCGGGCCCGGCGGCGAGGGTGCGGGGACGCATCGCCAGCACGCGCCCGGCGCTGCCGCGCAGCTTCCACAGGTCCGCGAGCCGCCGCGGCGGCACCGCGTGGAGGATCTCCTCGAGCTCGGCGCCGACCGAGGCCGGGGTGCGCCCGAGCGCCCACTCGATGCGCCGCCGCGCCCCCAGCACGTTCACCGCGAGCGGGAACGGGGAGTCGCGCACCCGCTCGAACAGGAGCGCCGGGCCCTCGCGCCGCGCCTCGCGGCAGGCGACCTCGGTGACCTCGCACGCCCAGTCCACCTCGCGCGTCACGCGGCGCAGGTCGCCGCGGCGTTCGAGGTCGGCGAGGAAGTCGGAGAGCGAGCGGAAGGCGGGCACGGCCGGACACAGTAGCCCGGACGATTCACCCGCCGCCAGCCGGGACCAGGGACGACCCGAAGACCGGGCGCCCGGGCGGGCGGCGCGCCCGCCGCCACCGGCCACCGCGAACGCGCGCCAGCCGGGCCCGCCGCCCACCCCGAGCAGCGCCAGCACCATGCGGGTGAAGCCGGCGACCAGGTCGTCGAGCCCCTTCGGGTCCCCGTACCAGGGGGGCGACACCGGCATGATGACCACGCCCTCGCGCGAGAGCCGGAGGCAGTTCTCGAGCGCGATCGAGGAGAGCGGCGTCTCGCGGACGCACAGCACGATCCGCATGCGCTCCTTCATCGCCACCTGCGCGGCGCGGGTGATGAGGGTGTCGGCGATCCCGGCCGCGATCTTGGCGAGCGTCGAGACGCTGCACGGGATGACGACGAGCGCGTCGTAGCGGTTGCTGCCCGACGAGAACGGCGCGGCGAGGTCGGTGTCCGCGAACGTGCGCTTCACGTGCCGATCGAGGTCGCCGGGCTTGAGGCCGGTCTCGCTGTGGAGCACGTGCCGCGCCCAGTCGGAGATCACGAGGTACTTGTCCCCCGGGCAGCGGCGCAGGAAGTCCACACCGTAGATGCTGCCCGAGGCGCCGGTCATGCCGATGAGGTAGCGGCGGCGCGCGGAGCCGGAACCGCGTCGGGACCCGCCGGCGCGCGGCGCGCGGGCACGGCGACGCGGCGGCGCCATCAGAATCCGCCCGCCGCGCGTGCGCTCAGCACCGTGGCGAGCACGCCGAAGCCGACGAACACGTTCACCTTGAAGAAGGCGAGGTCCACGTCCTCGGCCCAGCGCTGCTCAAGGTAGAGCAGCACGCCGGTCCCCGCCAGCGCGAGGAGCGCCACCGGCATCGCCCAGCCCGCCACCCGCGGGGTGGCGCCGAGCAGCAGCCCCGTCACCGCGACGAGGCAGAGGAACGCCAGCGCGTGGAGCGCGCCCGCGACCCGCAGCGCGCGCCGGCGTCCCAGCCACGCCACCATCGAACGCACGCCGTGCGCCCGGTCGAACCCCTCGTCCAGCGTGGCGTAGATGATGTCGAACCCGCTCACCCAGGCGAGCGCGAACGCCGCGAGCCCGATCGCGGGGGCGAGCCGCGCGAGGTCCGGGTGGGCCGCCGCGTAGCCGGCGAGCGGGGCGAGCGCCAGCGCCGCCCCGACGCCGACGTGGCAGAGCGGGGTGAAGCGCTTGAGGTACGGATAGAGGGTGAAGACCGCGAGCGGGACCGGCGACACGCCGAGGAACCAGGGCCCGAGCGCGGCGCAGGCGGCGAGATACGCGCCCGCGCTCACCGCCAGCAGCAGCCACGCCTCGCCCGCGCGCATGCGACCCGCCGGCAACTCGCGGCCGCGGGTGCGCGGGTTGAGGGCGTCCAGCCGCCGGTCGATGAGCCGGTTGAGCGCCATCGCCGCGGTCCGCGCGCCGACTGCGGCGACCGCGATCAGCGCCCAGCGCGAGGCCGGGAGCGCCGGGCCCGGGGCGCTGAACACCCCCGCCAGGATGAGCGGCAGCGAGAACAACGTGTGCTCGAAGCGCACGAACGACCCGTAGGTGCGCAGGCGCTCGAGCGGCGCGACGGGGCGGGAGGACGCGGTCGTCATGGGCGGGGCGCACCCGGCGCGGGCGGGAGTGCCCGACGACGGATGCGGGCGGGGAGCGTACCGGAGCCGACGCGGGGGTGACAACCCGCGGGCGCGGGGCCGACGATGCGTCGTCGGAGCCGGGCCGAGGGCAAGCCATCGCGGGCGCGCGACGAGCGTCCGCGGGGGACACCGCCACGCTCGAGCGAGGCGCCGCCCGCGCCACGCGGCCGTCGGCGGGTCGCGGACGGCGGCTAGGCGGCCTTGCGCTCCTGCTCGCGTGCGGCGAGCGCCGCGCGGGCGAGCGTGCCGGCGAGGCGGCGGCGGTCCGTCTCGGTGAGCAGGACGAACTCGATCCCGATGCGGGCCTCGTCGCGCACCTCGTCGGCGTCGAGCCAGCGCACCTGCGCGGCGACGCGGAGCGGCCCCTGGGGTCCCGGGATCTCCATGTCCACCGCCACCACGGCGTCGGTGAGCGCGCCGCGGGACGCTCCCAGGATCCGGTTCGCGAACCGGACGCTGAAGCCGCTGGTCGAGAGGTCCCCGACCTGGCCCTCGACCGGCGCGAGCCCGGAGCCGGCGAGCCGCAGCAGCGCCACGCGGCTCGCGAACGAGACCGTCACCCGCGGATGGCGCCGGCGCTCGACCGTCACGTCCGCCTCGCCGATCGAGCCGGCGATGGACGCGGATCCCGCCGCCCGCACCGGCGCCTCGTCGGCCTCGGCCGGCTCCGCGGGCCCGGCGTCCGCGGCCGGCACGGCGGGCGCGGGATCCACCGCGGCGTCGGAGGGGACCGGCGGCGGGGCGGCGGCCGACCCCACCCCGTCGCGATCCGCGACGTCCGACCCGGCGGGATCGGAGGCCACGTCTCCCGCGGGGATCCCGGCATCGGTCCCTGCGGCGGCGGGAGTCCCGTCCCGTCCGGCGTCGGCCGGCGTCGGGCCACCCAGCGAGAGCACGCCGAAGTCCACCCAGCCGGCGCCGTCCCCGTCGACCGGCGTCGTCCGCTCGCTCCCCTCCGGCGGGTCGGGCAGCCGCGCCGGCCCGGCGCCCGGGTCGGCAGTCGGGATGCCGACGGTCTCGTCGAGGTCCTCGCGGCGGCGCGGCCGGGTCGGGAGCAGCGCGCGGGTCTCGGGCGTGAGCCCCGGCACCGGCGCGCCGGCGACATGGAGCCCCGCGCTCAGGGCCTGCCGGAGGTCGCGCGCCAGGGCCGCCTCGAAGCGCAGCGCCTCGACCGGCAGCTCGGGCACGAACGAGACCCGCGCCTCGCGGGCGAGCCCGGGATCCACGTGCACCGCGTCCCCTTCGGCGGCCAGCGCCTCGGCGCTCGAGCGGCCATCGGCGAGCGCGAACGACCAGCGCAGCCGTCCGGCCAGCACCTCCCAGACGGTGCCCGCCTCGACCTCGATCGCCCGCTGCTCGAGGCCGAGGATCTCGAAACGCGTCTCGGCGGCGATCCGCTCGAACCAGGCGCGCGGGAGGGCCAGCAGCTGCGCCTCGCTCCACGGCCGCTCCGAGGCCCCGGGCGCGTCGGTCACGAACGTCTGGCCGCGCTCGCGGAGCTGCCGCTGGAGCGCCACCCAGCGCCCGGGCGGCAGCGACTCGTGCGGCTCGTAGACGTCGATCTGCTTCTGGAAGGCGATCGCGCGGATCACCTCGCCGCGGGACACCGCCTGCGGGAGCAGGCGCCGGTACTGCGCGAGCGCCAGCCGTCCGTTCCCGGTTCCGGCGAACAGCGCCGCCAGCAGCTGGCGGGGCGCCGTGGCCTGCGGGGCGGCCTCGACCAGCGTGCGGACCAGCCGGATGCATTCGTGGAGGTCGCCCTCGCGGTAGGCGTCGAGGACCAGTTCGAGCAGGCGGGGCTTCGGAGACACGCGGCGCAGACCTCCCGGGCGGGGACGCGTTCGGGCGAAGGGACTCATGGACGCTATCGGCCGTTCCCGTGGCCCGCTTTAGGCGGACCGGCGCCGCCGGCCGGCGCGCGGGCGTCCCGCCGCCCCCCCGCGCATGGACGCCGACCGCGCCGCCCGCTATGCTCAATCGCCTCGAATCCGCCGCGCCCGCCACCGTTCCACCCCGGGACCGCCTCCGATGCCCCGCCGCACCCACGCGCACGCCGTCCTCATCGCCCTGCTGCTGGCCGCGGGCCCGACGGCCGCGCAGCCGGCGCCGGGCGGCGCCGTCGCGGACACCGCGGTCTACGACCTCGCCCCGGTGACGGTGCGGGCGGCGCGCCCGCGCGCCACCCCGGGCGGGGCGAGCACGATCGAGGTGGCGCTCGACTCGGCGCTGGTGCGGCCGGCGCCCACCCTGGAGCAGGTGCTGCGCACGGTCCCGCTGGTCGTGGTGCGCGCCAACTCGCGCGGCGAGGTCCAGCCGTCGCTGCGGGGCGGTGAGGACCGGCAGATCGCGGTGCTCGTGGACGGGGTGCCGATCACGCTCGCCTGGGACCATCGCACGGACCTCTCGGTGGTGCCGCTGACCGCGGCGCGCAGCGTCACGCTCCACCGCGGGCTCTCCTCGCTGCTGCACGGGCCCAACGCGCTGGCGGGCGCGGTCGAGGTGGACATCGCCCGGGGCGCGCGGGCGGACGCGCCGCCTCCGGCGCTGGTGCTCGACGCCGGCGTGGACCACGGCGGCGCGCGCAGCGCGGCGCTCACCGCCGGCGCGCTGCGCGCGGGCGACCGC
>CAZKQE010000015.1:0-17515 GCA_964554725.1 uncultured bacterium | reverse complement strand
CCGCCGCGCGGCGGGCCCGGGTCGGGCGCCGCCGGCACCGGGCGCGGCCCCTCGCGGGGCGCGGGTGCCTCGGGACGGGGGCGGGGCGGGAGGCGGGAGGCGAGCGACATGGTCTCCCGTTATCGGCCCGTCCGCGCCGGGCCGTGAGCGGAACCGGGACCCCGTTCCCACGCGGACCCTACGCTTCGTTCGGGAAGTGCGGGTTCTCGATCAGGCCGATCAGGTTCCCGAACGGGTCCTTCGCCGTGGCGACCTGGATGCCGCCGCCCACGTCCTGCGGGGCGCTCACCGCGGCGGCGCCGAGCCCCAGCAGGCGCGGCCACGCGGTGGTCATGCGCTCGACGCCCCAGTAGGCGACCGCCCCGCCGGGGCCGGCGGGCTGTCCCTCGCCGGCCGGGTGGAGCCCCAGCTCGAAGCCGCCGACGTTGAAGCCGACGTAGAACGGCTCGTCGAAGTAGGGGTCGATCCCCAGCAGCGAGCGGTACCAGGCCTTCGCCTTCGCCAGATCGGGGACGTGGTAGATCGCGGTGCGCAGGCCGAGGAACGCCGAGGGCTTCATCGCCGGTCTCCTGGATGGGGTCGGGACGGGTGTCACTTCGTGAGCGAGGGGGTGCGCAGGACGTAACCGTGCCGGTCCTCGTCGAGCCGCCCCTTCAGGTGCAGCGCCCGCCCCGAGACCAGCGCGCCGTGCCCGTAGGCGCGGCGCACGCCGTCGAAGGCCTGGAACAGGGCCGCACGGCGCCCCGCCTCGCGCTCGTCGAACAGCGAGCCCTGCTCGGCGAGGCGCGAGGCGAAGCGGGAGAGGGTGACGCCGATCGCGTGCAGCGCGACGCGGCGGGTGAACAGGCGCCCGAGCAGCGCCAGCGCCAGCTCGAGCACCACCGGGTCGGTGTCCGAGGGGACGGCGAGCGAGCGCGCCTGCTCGCTCATCTCGCCGTCCGCGTAGCGCAGGCGCACCGTGACCGTGCCGGGCTTCAGCTCCAGCTCGCGCGCCGCGCGGCAGGCGCGGCCGGTCAGGTACTCGAGCATGCCCTCGATCTCGGCCCGGTCGGCGGTGTGGCGGTGGAACGAGGTCTCGCGCGCGATCGAGAGCGGCACCTCGCGCTCGACCACCGCGGCGGTGTCGCGGCCGCGGCAGCGCTCGAACAGCAGCCGCCCGCTGGCGCCGAACAGCGCCTCGAGCACCGCGACCGGCAGCGCCCGCAGGTCGCCGATCGTGTCGAGGTTCATCGAGCGCAGCGTGCGGGCGTGCGCGGGTCCCACCCCGGCGAGCTGCTCGACCGGGCGGTCGCGCAGGAACGCGTCGGCCTCGGCGGCCGTGACCCGCGCCAGCCCGTCCGGCTTCACGGTCTTGCCGATCAGCTTGGCGAGCATCCGGTTGGGCCCCACGCCGCAGGTGACCGCCAGCCCGGTGGCGGCGCGGATGCGCCGCTTCAGCGCGGCGGCGGTGGCGAGCGGGTCGCCGTGCAGGCGCCCGGTGCCGGTCAGGTCGCAGTAGGCCTCGTCGAGATGGCACTCGACCGCCGGCGTCATCGTGCGGCACAGGTCGAAGATGCGCTCGGCGAAGCAGCGGTAGACCTGGGCGTGGCCGTCGAGGATGACGACCGCCGGGCACAGGCGGCGGGCCTCGGAGAGCGTCATGCCGGCCCGGAGCCCGAAGCGGCGTGCCTCGTACGAGCACGAGGCGATGACGCCCGCGCCCACCACGACCGGCTTGCCGGCCAGGCGCGGGTCGCGCAGCTGCTCGATCGCGGCGAAGAAGGCGTCGATGTCGACGTGGAGGATCGTGCGCTCGTCGTCTCCGGGGCGGGTCACGCCGGCGGGCCCGGTCATCCCCGCGACGCCGGCGTCGGTCGTGACCGCACCCTCGGAGCCCATCGCGCCGCCCGCCGCGCGCGCCGCGCCCGCGAGCGCCGGGCGCTCGTCGTCGTGGCGCGGGCTGTGGACCTTGCGCGCGCCCATCAGTCGAACTCGTACCTCGGCTCGGCCGGCGTCTGCTCGGGGCCGACGCGACCGATCGCGATGTCCGCGCGGTTGTAGCTCTCGCCCTTCATCGGCGCCCCGTGCAGCCGGCGCAGCAGGGCGAGCTGGCCGGTGTGGGTGAGGGCGTCGGCGACCGGCCCCTGGAACAGGCGCGTCAGCTCGTACGCGATGGGCGCGTCCGAGGCGAGCAGGTCGTCGAAGGCGCGCAGCGCCGCGAAGAAGCGCGCGCACTCCTCCGGCCACGGGCGCGGGGTGGAGTCGTTCCAGCGCCGCTCGCCGCGCGCGAGCGCGCCCGCCCAGTCGAACAGGTCGCCCATGTGGGCGACCACCTGGGCCGGCGTCTTCGAGGTCGGCCCGGGCCGGAAGTCCGCGAACGACGCGGGCGCGCCGCGCATGGTCTTGGCGGCGCGGTAGGCGAGCGTGGCGACGGCGTGTCGGAGCATCTCGCGATCGGTCATGACGGCCCCCTTCGTGGCGGCGGAGGGCGTCAGCCCTCGAGCGCCACCGAGTCCACGCGCCACACGAGGTCGGCGCCCTGCATCTGCAGCTGGTAGACGTCGCCGCTCTCGACCGTCACCGAGAAGTGGAAGCTCGGATGCCGGCCCGCGCGGTCGATCCAGCGGGCGTTCACGCGCGCGACGCGCAGCTCGCGCCCGTCGAGACGGAACGCGACCGGCGTCACCACACCCCCCTGGAAGTCGGCCCGCACGGCGGCGGCGCGATCGATGCGTTCGAGTCTCATGGTCTGGCCCTGGCGCCGCCAGCATGGTGCACAGATGTGCACTTCGTCAAGTGTGAGTTGTGAGGCGAAAGTTGTGAGGCGAAGATTGTTGCTGGGGCGGTGGAACTGCTGACGCCGACGAGGGCTGACCCCGTTGCCGGGTCCATCCGGCCCAATGGGTTGGAGTTACCGGGGTTGCGCCGGGCGTCCACATTCTTCGCCGCACAACCCTCGCGGTGCGGGGACGGTCCGGGCTAGTCTGTCGGGACCGCGGCCCGCCGGCGTCCGATCCCGGGGCCGGCGCGGGGTCCGCGCGGGGCGAGGAGGACACGGTGAGGCGCTGGGTGACGATGGCGGGCATGGCGTTGCTGCTGGCGGCCGCACTCGCGGGCGCGCGGGCGGGGGCGGACGGGGCGGCGCCGGTGGCGCTCAAGACCACCGAGTTCGGTCGCGGGCCGACCGTGGTGCTGGTGCACGCGCTCGGCTCGGGCCGCATGGTGTGGATGCCGACCGCGCGCAAGCTGCTCGCCGGCCATCGCGTCGTCATGGTGGACCTGCCCGGCCACGGCGAGAGCGGGCTCCCGGACCCGTTCTCGATCGAGGCGTGCGCCGAGGCGCTCGACCAGGTGCTGGCGCGCCAGAACCCCGACAGCACGGTGCTGGTGGCGCACGGGCTGGGCGGGCTGGTGGCGCTCTACGGGGCCGGAGCGCACCCCGAGCGGGTCAAGGGGCTGGTGCTGATCGACGCCGCGACCCGCACCCCGGTGCCGGTGCCGGAACAGCAGCAGCAGTTCTTCCTGCGCATGCTCGACACGCGCTACGACGAGTTCCTGCGCGGGATGCTGCGCGGCCAGGCGCGCGACAGTGTCCAGGCCAACGAGCTGTACTCGCAGGCGCAGTCGGTGCCGCCGGCGACGATGAAGGCCTACCTCAAGGCGGCGCTGAACGCCGACGCCTCGCCGTCGCTCAGGAAGGTGAAGAGCCCGCTGCTGTTCGTCGGCTCCGGGCGCACCTGGACCGAGGCCAGGGACTGGCCCGCGGTGGCGAAGGAGATGGGCTACGACGACCCCGCGGCGCTCACGGCGCGGCGCGTCGGCGACTCCGGCGCGCTCATCATGAAGGAGCAGCCGGACTCGCTCGCCGCGCTGATCGGCGAGTTCACCGCCCGGGTGCTGGCGCCGGCGAAGAAGTAGCGCCGCGCGGGCCGCCCGCGGCCGGCGGCCCGCGCCGGGCCTGCGACCGGCGCCCACGGCCGGCGGCTCCAGCGGCCGCCTCCGCCGGCCGATACCCGGGGGGCGTCCCATCCCACCCCGGGGCGCGGAGCGTCCCCGTGCCCCGAACCCGTCCCGACATCCTGGTCCTCGTCGCGGTGCTGGTGCTGGCGGTCGCCAGCGCGCGGCCGCTCGCGCCGCCGGTCCCGGCCACCCACGCGGCCTTCGGGCGCGGCACGCCGGTCGTGCTGCTCCACGGCCTCGGCAGCCGCCGCGAGGACTGGCTGCCGACCGCGCGGCTGCTCGCGCGCCGGCACCGCGTCATCCTGATCGACCTGCCCGGGCACGGGGTCGCCGACATGCCGGCGCCGTTCTCGCTCGAGCGAGCCACCGCCGCGCTCGACCGCTCGCTGGCGGAGCTGCCCGAGGGCCCGGTGGTGCTGGTCGGCCACTCGCTGGGCGGGCTGATCGCGGCCGGCGAGGCGCTGGCGCGGCCCGAGCGCGTGCGGGCGCTGGTGCTGGTCGAGAGCGCGCTGCGTCCGCAGCTCCCGGCCGAGCTGCGCGACGAGTGGCTGGGCCGGCTCGACCGCGAGTACGACGACGTGGTGCGCGGCGCCTACCTGGGCTTCGGCCGCGACTCGCTCCAGGGCGAGACGCTCTACCGGCGGGTGGCGGCGCTCGACCCGCGCATGGTCCGGCGCTGGATCCGGCTCGCCTGGACCGCCGACCTCTCGGGCGCCGCGAGCCGCCTCGAGGCGCCGGTGCTGGCGGTGCTGGCGGAACGCTCGTGGGGACGCGACGAGCCGTGGCCCGAGGTCGCGGCGGCGCTCGGGCTCTCGGCGGTGCCGCGCCTCGAGGCGGCACGTCTCGAGGACTGCGGGCACTTCGTCATGCTGGACCGGCCGGGCGAGCTGGCGTCGCTGATCGCACGGTTCGCCGCCGACCCGGCGCCGGGCGCGGTGGCGGGGCGCTAGCGCCCCCTCACGCCCCCCGCGGGGGGGGGCATCCCGGGCGGCATCATCCCCTGCATGCGCGCGGCACGGAGCTGCTGGATCAGGTTCGCCTTCCCGCGATAGCCCTCGATGACGATCGGCTCGCGGTTCCCGGGCGGGACCACGACCAGGGTCGGGAACGCGTCCACCCGGAAGCGGCGCTGGAGCGAGTCCACCCCGGGCGCGTTGCGCCCCTCCTCGCGCGTCCGGTCCAGCACCCGGACCGGGACGAACGCCGCCTCGATCTCGCGCGCGGCCTCGGGGTCGGCGAACACCTCGCGCTGCATGGCGAGGCAGGGCGAGCACCAGTCGGCGGTGAAGTCGTAGAGCAGCGGCCGCCGCTGCTCGCGCGCCCGCGCCTCCGCCGTCTCGATCGGCTGCCAGCGCACCAGGTCGGGCATCTGGGGCGGGTGCCGCTCCTCGCGCATCCCGACCCCCACCCGCGCGGCCAGCAGCACCAGCGCAACGACCAGCAGCGCGGTGGGACGGGCGCGCGTGGATCCCGCCGGGGCGGTCGCGGGCTCAGGTCCCGGCATAGGACAGCTCCCTGCGGTTGACGACCACGATCGCGAGCGCGAGCGCGAGCGCGACCGTCGAGGCGTAGGCGAGCACCGGGTACCATGGCGTCGGCGAGGCCGCGAGCATCCGGGTCAGGTCGACCGTGGGCGTGAGCGCGGCGGCCAGCTCGGCGCCCGCCCGCTCGAGCCACGGCCACCGGCGGACCTGGCCGGCGGTCTGCAGGATCCCGGCGGCGAGGTTGGCGAGCAGGTAGAGGCCGAGGTCGCCGAACCCGCCGATCAGGCTCGAGCACAGCGCCAGCGTGGCGGCGATCCCGAACGCCTCGAGCGCGCGGCCGGCGGCGAACAGCGCGATCTCCTGCCCGCCCGGCAGCGCGCCGCGCATCGCCAGGAGCCCGCAGGCGAGCGCGAGCTGGAGCAGGCCGACCGCGGTCCCGGCCAGCGCCACCGCGAGCCAGCGGCTGACGACGTACTCGGGCCGCCGCACCGGCCGCGCGCAGATCAGGTGGAGCACGCCGGAGGAGACGTCCTGTCCGATCATGCCGGCCCCGAGCGTCAGCAGCAGACCCTGCCCGCCGCCGAGCAGCGCGAGCCCCGCGCCCGGCATGAAGGCGGTGGCGAGCAGCGGCGTGCCGGCGAGCATCGCCAGCAGCGCCACCCGCACCGGGCTCGTGACCCGCTGCCGCCACAGCGTGACGATCAGGGTCGCGTTCACGGGGCGCCTCCGGGCGGTCGCTCGAGGAACAGCCGCTCGAGCCGGCTCTCCTCCGGCGTCGCCTCGGCGACCGGGACGCCGGCGCCGATCAGGGCCGCGAGCAGCCGCGCGGCCGTCGCGTCGTCGGCGACGGTGAAGCGCGCCTCGGGCGGCTCGAGGCCGGTGAGCGCGGCGCCCGCGGCGGCCGCCAGCGCGGCCAGCCGCTCGCGCGGGAGACGGGTGGCGAGCGCGTCGTCGGCCGCCCGCACCCGCAGCACGCGCGCGTGGGCCGCGCCCGCCGCCATGGTCTCGATCGCCTCGACGCGGCCGGCGCGGACGAACGCCACCCGGTCGCACACCCGCTCCACCTGGTCGAGCTGGTGCGAGTTGAGGATCACCGTGACGCCCCGGTTCGCCAGCTCCGCGAGCAGGCGGCGGAACAGCACCACGCCGGCCGGGTCCACCCCCGAGGCGGGCTCGTCGAGGAACAGGTAGCGCGGGCGGCCCAGCATCGCCTGCGCCAGCCCCAGCCGCTGCAGCATGCCGCGCGAGTAGCGGCGGATGCCGCGCCGTCCGGCCTCGGCGTCGAGGCCCACGCGCTCGAGCGCGGCCGCGACGTCGGCGCCGCGCGCGGCGGCCGGCAGGCGCGCGAGCGCGTGGTGATAGGCGAGGAACGCCGCCCCGCTCATCCAGCGGTCGAGGTGGAGCCGCTCCGGCAGGTAGCCGGTCACCGCGCGCACCGCGATGTCGTCCGGCGGGTGTCCGTCGATCGTGATGCGGCCCGCGTCGGGGCGCAGGAGGCCGAGCAGGCAGCCGAGCAGCGTGGTCTTGCCGGCGCCGTTCGGCCCGATGATCCCGAACGCCTCGCCGGGGGCGATCGTCAGCGAGACGTCGCTGAGCGCCCGCACCCGCTCGCCGGCGAGGCCGCGGCGATAGGTCTTGGAGAGGCCCTCGATGCGGATGCCGCTCATCGCGCGCCGGGTCCGCGCACCGGTCCGGGCGGTGGCGCGGCGGCGAGGGCGGGCTGGGGCATGGGCGGTCCCGTGGGACGAGCGGCGGGTGGCAGGCACCGACATCGTGCCAGAGCCCCGCGCGCCCGGCAACCGCCGCGGCGGCGGGCGGGCGACGTCAGGCGGCGCGGCCGGGGTCGGGGCCGGGAGGGACCGCCGCGCGGCCCGCGGGCACCGCGGCCGGGGGCGCGCCGCCGGACGCGTCGTAGTCCTCTCGCGCCAGCGAGCCCGCGACGTCGAGGATCTTCGCGTTGCCCGGATACGACACCGAGGTGGCGTGGATGAGGTTCGCCATCTTCCCGGTGACCCCCTGGATCCGCCGCGCCGCGTCGAGGATGCGCGCCACCTTGTCCTGCGCGCCGGCCGGCAGCCCCGCCGCCTCGCGCAGCAGGAGCTGGGCGTTGCCGGCGATCGCCGCCAGCGGGTTGTTGACCTCGTGGTTGAGGCCGCCGACGGTCTCGGTGATACTGCGCAGCCGCTCGGCCTCGAGCAGGCCCGCCTGGGTCTCCGACAGCTCGCGGTAGGCGTCGCGCGCCTGGGCCAGCAGGCGCGCGTTGCGGACCGCCGCCGCCGCCTGGCCGGCGATGAGGGTGAGCACCTCGAGGTCGTGCTCGTCGAAGCGGTCGTCGCCGTCGAGGTGCTGGAGGGCGATCACCCCGATCGCGCGGTCCTCGGCCAGCAGCGGGACCCCCAGCCACGAGGTCGAGGGCTGGCCCACCACCTCGAGCCCGAGCGCGCGCGCCTCGGCGCCGACGTCGCCGTTGAGGAGCCGTGGCAGGCGCGTGCACAGCACGTGCTCGATCAGCCCGTTCCCGAGCACGCGCGGCGAGAGCGCCGGCATCGGCCGGTGCCGCTCGACGCGCAGCGGGAACGACAGCAGGCCGCTGGCGTCGTCGTAGAGCGCGACGCAGCAGTTCGTCGTGTCCAGCACCCGGCCCGCCTGCTCGTAGATGCGCTGCGCGAGCGTGTCGAGGTCGAGCGAGGCGGAGAGCGCGGCGCCGATCTCGTTGAGCACGCCCAGCTCCCGGTTGCGGGAGGCCAGCCGCTCCCGCCACGCGAACTCGCGGCTCATGTCGGTGAGCACGACCGTGTAGCGCTCGCCGTCGCCCATGCGGCGGACCGCGACCCGGAACACCGGCGGCTCGGCGAGGCCGGTGCGCAGCGCCAGCATGTTCTCGGCGGAGCCCTGCTCGCGGGCCCGGGTGAACAGGGGGCAGAACTCGCCGCCGAACAGGGCCCCCGGGTCGAGGCCGAGGCCCGAGCGCGCGGCGAGGTCGCGGGCGGCGCGATTGGAACGCTCGGTCCGCCCGCCGTGGATGACCAGCGTGGGGTCGGGCAGGTACTCGATGAGATCGTGCTCGGACTCGGACATGGGCTCCCCCGGTGCCCCGGGGTTATCGGCCGGCCGGGCCCGCGGGTTCACCTCGTCGGGAGGCGCCGAAGAAGCGCGAAGGCCCCGGATCTCGGGATCCGGGGCCTCGCGTAAGCCGGGGTGCGGTCTACCGGAGCGCCGACTCCTTCATCGCCTTGGCGATGCGGAACTTCAGCACGGTCTTGGCCGGGATCTTGATGGCCTCACCGGTCTGCGGGTTGCGGCCCATGCGCGCCTTGCGCTTCACGACCACGAGCTTGCCGACGCCCGGGAACACGAAGCCGTTCTTCGCCTGCTTGGCCGCCAGCGTCGCCAGCTCCTCGAGGATCTCCACGCTCTGCTTCTTGGTGATCTCGAACTTGCCCGCGAGGTGTCCCGCGACCTGGGACTTGGTCATCATCTTGCCCATGTGCCTTCCTTTCCCTATGAAGGTGCTGCTGCGGTGGACGGACGGGCGCCAGGCGCCCTTGCCACCCGCGTGTATAGCAAGCGCGGCCGCGATTCCCAAGGGAAATATCGCTCCCATGCCCTTCCCGTGCCGATTTGGCGCGGGTCAAACGCGATGCAACATCCGGGCCGCTCCAGTCGCGGTCGAAACGGGGGTCGAAGCCGGGGACCCGGGGCCCTCCACCGCCGCCGCCGGCGGGCGCTCCGCGACGCTCGCGCCGGCGCTCGCGTCGGACGCCGGCGACGGAGCGACGCGGGCGCGCGGCGATGCGGGGGCTCGCTGCGCACCGCACGCTGCCGCTCCGGGTTGGCGCGGTCGCTTCGCGCGCTACTCGACCCGGACCAGGCGCTGCCGCGCGGTCCCGTCCGGCGTCGTCGCACGCACCAGGTAGACGCCGGCGGGGGCGCGCGCACCGGCCCCGGTGGCGCCGTCCCACACGATCGGGTGCCGCCCCGCCGCGAGCCGGCCGGCGAGCAGGCTGCGGACCCGGCGGCCGGCGGCGTCGAACACCGAGACCTCGGCCTGGCCCGGCGCCGGCAGGTCGAGGGTGAGGCGTGCCGCGCCGCGGCTGGGGTTGGGGGCCGGCGCCGAGAGGGTGACGCGCGGGCCCGCTGCGGGCGGCGCGACGGCGACCGGGATCTGGGTCAGGTCGGCCTTCCACTGCGAGCGCCCGTGGGTGGCCGCCACCAGCGTCCGGGACGGCGCGTGCAGCGTGAGGTCGAACACCGCGGTGAACGGCAGCCCGGTGCCGAACGGCGCCCAGGTCGTCCCCTGGTCCCAGGTCCAGTAGACGCCCACGTCGGTGGCGACGAACAGCCGCTGGGTGTCGGCCGGGTCCACGACCACGTCGTTGATCGGCACGTCGGGCAGGTCGCCGGCGATCGGCGTCCAGGTGGTGCCGCGGTCGCTGCTGCGGTGGAGGTGCGGGGTGGTCTCGTCCATGCCGAATCCGGAGTGCGTGACGTAGACGACCTGCGGGTCCAGCGGGTCGGCGGTGACGCGCGTCACCCAGCGGTTCGGGAGCCCGGCCGAGATCTCGGTCCACGAGCCGCCGCGGTTGGTCGAGCGCCACACCCTGCCGTCGTCGGTGCCGGCGTAGTAGACGCTGGTGTCGGCTGCGGAGATGTCGAGGGTGGTGATCGTGCTGTAGGTCAGCAGGCTCGAGGTGTTGTTGGTCGTCAGGTCGCCGCTGATCGTCGCGTACGAGACGCCGTTGTTGAGGCTCCGGTAGACCCGATGGCTGCCGAACAGCACCACGTTCGGGTTGAGCGGGTTCAGCACCAGCGGCGTGCTCCAGTTGAAGCGGTCGCCGGTCGTCACACCGGTCGGCGTGCTCCAGCTGCTGCCCGAGTTCGTCGAGCGGCGTGGCCCGGTGTTGCCGCAGCAGAACTGCCACTCGGCGATCAGGATCGCCGGATTCGTCGGATGCACCGCGCAGTAGAAGCCGTCGCCGCCCAGGATCGCGCTCCAGCCGGACGGCGACCCCGAGGTCACGAGCGTGTTGTTGTCCTGGGTGCCGCCGAGCAGCCGCGCCGGGTTCGAGGGGTCGATCGCGCCGGCGTAGAACTGGGTGATGTCGAGGGTCAGCGCCTTGTTCCAGGTGCCGCCGCCCACCGTGCTCCAGTAGAAGCCGCCGTCGTTGCCGAGGAAGATGCGGTCGGGGTTCGTCGGGTCGATCCAGATCGAGTGATGGTCCACGTGCGCGTTGCCCATCACCGAGCTGAAGTTGCTGCCGCCGTTCGTCGAGCGCACCATGTCCACGCCCAGCGCGTACACCTTCTCCGGGTCCACCGGGTCCACGGCCGTCTCGCCGAAGTACCAGCCGAAGCCACCGAAGATGCCCGTGTAGCCGGAGAGGTCGCGGCGCGTCCAGGTCGCGCCGCCGTCCACCGTGCGGTACATGCCGCGTCCGGTGTAGCCGCCGATGCTGCCGGTGATGATCTGCGCGTACACGGTCGAGGGCCGCGACGGGGCGATCGCCAGGCCGATGCGTCCCACGCTGTCGGTCGGCGTCGGCAGGCCGTTCTGCAGGCGCGTCCAGGTGGCGCCGCTGTCCACGCTGCGCCAGATGCCGCAGCCGGGCCCGAACGCGCGCCGGTAGGTGGGGCGGCGCACGCGCTCCCAGGTGGAGGCGTAGACGGTCTCGGGGTGGGCGGGGTTGATCACCACGTCGGCGCAGCCGGTGCTGTCGTTCACGAACAACACCTTGGTCCAGCTGACGCCGCCGTTCTCGCTGCGGTAGAGCCCGCGGTGGGGGTTGGTCGAGAACTGGGTGCCCATCGCCGCGACGAAGATGCGGTCCGGGTTCGACGGGTCCACCGCGACCCGGCCGATGCGCCGCGTCTCCTGCAGGCCCAGGGACTGCCAGCTGTCGCCGCCGTCGCTCGAGCGGTAGAGGCCCGAGCCGTCGTAGGTGTCCACCGCGGAGTTGGCCTCGCCGGTGCCGCAGTAGACGATGTCCGGGTCGGTCGGGTCGAGCGCCAGCGCCCCGATCGAGAACGCGAACTCCTCGTCGAGCACCGAGGTCCAGTTGACCCCGGCGTCGGTGGAGCGGAACACGCCGCCGTTCGCCGAGCCCAGGAACAGGGTGTTGCCGCCCGGGGCGACCGCGAGCGCGGTGACGCGGCCGCCGATGTTGTAGGGCCCGGCCGCCTGCCAGGCGGGGCCGGCGCTGGTGCCGAGCCGGGAACGCGCGCTCCGCGCCTGCGCCACCGCCAGCAGGAACGCGTCCTGGTCGATGGTCCCGGACGGGTAGGCGCGCTGGGCGAAGAACCAGTCGCTCGGGTAGTGCTTGCCCTCGTCCGACGGGGGCGCGGGGCGCCGGGCGAGGGGCAGCAGGGCGAGCACGGCGCCGCCGATCAGGGCGATCGCCAGCGCCGGGCGTGCGAGGCGACGGGTTCCGGAGGTCGTCATGCGGGGAGCTCCGCGCGGGTGCGAGTCCATGGGCCCTGACGACGGGGTCGTCCGGCTGGCCGGGTCGTGGCGCTGCTGGGGTGCGGGCGAATTCTAGACCACCGGCCCGCCCCGGCGGAAGCGGGTTCGCGGCCGCGCGGCCGACGCGGGGCCCGGGCGGGCCGCCCGGCGGGGCTCGGGCCCCGGGGCCGCCGCGCTCCCGCTCACCGGCCCGGCCCTCCGTCCGCGCTGCCGTGACCGCGTGGGGAGCGCCGGGGGCGTCCGCCGGGCCGGCCGGTGCGACGCTTCCTGCGCGGTGGAGCCCCGGCTAGTACCAGCGCGCCCACTCCTTCGCGAACTTCTCCTTGCCGCTCATCCCCGCGCGGCTCGGCGGGTGGAGGGTCACGGTCGGATGGGGCTCGGTGAAGAACTCCCCCTCGGCGAGCGCCGCCTCGCCGCGGCCGGTCTCGAGGTAGCAGCCGCCGCGCCCGTCGAAGCGCACCGGCGGACCGTCGCTCGGCGCCCCGCGCCCGAGCAGCCGCGCGGCCACCGCGTGCGCGACCGCCTCGCCGCCGGCGCGGGCGAACACGCCCGCCTTCGGCAGCATCCCGCCCCCGGCGAGCGGGATGTGGGTGACGTCGCCGATCGCCCACACGCCGTCGAACGACGTGGCGAGCGAGTGGCGGTCCACCGCCACCCAGCCGTTGCCGCCCAGCAGCCCGCTCTCGCGCAGGAAGGCGGGGGCGACGTGCGCGGGGACGACGATGAGCAGGTCGAAGGGCTCGCGGCTCCCGTCCGCCAGCTCCAGCTCGCCCGCGACCGCGCGCGACGGCGGGCTGCCGGCCGGGGTCGAGGACGGGGAGTGGACGCGCACCGGCCGGGTCGCGAAGCGCGCGAGGATGCCGCGCTGCTCGTACAGCTCGCGCACCGTGGCGCCCACCGCCGCGCCGGCGACCGGCATCGGCTGGGGCTCCGGGGTGACGAGCGAGAGCGAGAACCGGTCGGGGCCGGGCTTCCTCGCCAGCCGCTCGTGGATGAGCAGCGCGGCCTCGTGCGGGGCGGCCGGGCACTTGTAGGGCGGGGCGATGACGGCCATCACCACCCGCCCGCCCGCGAACGAGTCGAGCGCGCCGCCCAGCCGCAGCGCCGCGTCCAGCTCGTAGAACTGGTGGGCGACCCCGGCCGCCCCCGGCAGCGGTTCGAGCGTGAGCCGCGCCCCGGGCGCCAGCACCAGCGCGTCGGCGGGGACGCGGTCGCCGGCGATCTCGAGCACGCGCTTCGCCGGGTCCACGCCCACCACCTCGGCGCAGCGGAACTCGAGCCCGTGGCGGGTGATGGGGGAGAGCCGGCGGCTCACCTGCTCGGGGCGCCGGCGGCCGGTGAGCACCCAGGTGTGTCCGGCGCCGAGCGAGACCTCGGGCCGCCAGTCCACGACCTGGATGCGGTGGGGCTCGGGCAGGAGCGTGCGGAGGGTGCGCGCCGCGGCGATGCCGCCGAACCCGGCGCCGACGATCACGGTGTGGGTCGCGGCGCTCATCGTGGCGTCCTCCGGAGCATCCTTCGCTCGGCCATCCGGGCATCCTCCCGCGCCCATCCTACCGCACGGAGCGGCCGCGCCTCGTGTACATTCTGCGCGCGGCGCCCGCGCGCTCCCGACCGTTCCCGGCCCGCCCGTCCCGGCCGGCCGCCGGAGCGCTCCGCCCGGAGGCGGTCGGCATGATCGTGATGAAGTTCGGCGGCACCTCGGTGGGGATCCCGGGGAACTTCGCCGTCGCCACCCGGCTGGTCGCCGAGCGCGCCGGACGGGACCCGGTGGTGGTGGTGAGCGCGCTGGCCGGCGTCACGAACCTGCTGGTCGAGTTCTGCCGTTCGACCGTCGGCCGCGCGGAGCTGGCCCGCCAGGTCGAGGCGCGGCACCTCGAGTTCGCCGCGCGCGTCGCGGTCCCCGCCGCCACGCTCGAGCCGCTGCTGCGCGCCTGGCAGCTCGAGGCCGGTCCGTGGCTGCACAGCCACAAGGTGATCGCCGGAGCCGACCGCGACCGCATCCTCTCGTTCGGCGAGCGGCTCTCGGTCGAGCTGTTCGCCGCCGGCCTGCGCGCGCTCGGCGTGGACGCCGCGCCGGTGCTCGCCGGCGACGCCGGGCTGGTCACCGACGAGCGCTTCGGCGCCGCCCAGCCGCTGCCCGAGTCCCCGGCGCTGCTCGCGCGGCACCTCGGCCGGCGCGGCGGCCCGCGGGGCGCGATCCCGGTCGTCACCGGGTTCCTCGCCCGCACCGCCGACGGTCGCGTGACGACGCTGGGCCGCGGCGGCTCCGACTACAGCGCCGCGCTGCTCGGCGCGGCGCTCGACGCCGGCGAGATCCAGATCTGGACCGACACCAGCGGCATGCTCTCGGCCGACCCGCGCATCGTCCCCGAGGCGCGTCCGGTGCCGCGGCTCTCGTTCGCCGAGGCGAGCGAGCTGGCCTACTTCGGCGCCCGCGTGCTGCACCCCAAGACGCTGCTGCCGGCGATGGAGCGCGGCATCCCGGTCCGGGTGCTGAACACCGCGCGGCCCGACGACCCGGGCTCGCTGATCACCCCGGCGGCCGAGCCGGCCGACTCCTCGTGGCGGGTGAAGTCCATCGCCTGCAAGCAGGACGTCACCGCGGTGACCATCGTCTCGACGCGCATGCTGCTCGCGCACGGGTTCCTGGCCCGCGTGTTCGAGGTGTTCGGACGGCACCACGTGGTCGTGGACCTCGTCACCACCTCCGAGGTCTCGATCTCGGTGACGGTGGACGATCCCTCGCGCCTCGAGAGCGCGATCGCCGAGCTCGAGGGGATCGGCCGGATCGAGGTGAGGCAGGGGCTGGCGGTGGTGGCGGTGGTGGGGGAGGGCGCGCCGTCGCACGTGGGGCTCGCCGGGCACGTCTTCACCCTGCTCGGCGGCGTCGGGATCGGGGTCGAGATGATCTCGCAGGGCGCCTCGCGCGTGAACCTGTCGTTCGTGGTGCGCGCGGAAGCCGCCGACCGCGCGGTGCGGCTGCTCCACCGCGGGCTGGGGCTGGATCTGGAGCGGGTCGAGGTCGCGGCGGAGCGGAGCGGACGCCCCTGACCGGCCGGGCGCCCGTCCCGGTTCAGGCCGCGCGCGGTCGCGACAGCCGGGTCAGCACCGGCAGGATGCGCTCGACCTCGCGCCGCAGCGCCGCCAGCGCCGGCTCGAGGCCGCTCAGGTCGAGGCCGCGACCCATCGCCTCGATGTCGCGGGCCCGGGCCGCGGCGGTTCCGGCGGCGAGGGTCTGCAGGACTCCCTTGATCGTATGGGCCGCACGCTCCACCCCGCGGGCGTCGGCGGCCGCGGCCGCCTCCTCGATCGCCCGCAGCTGGCCCTCGTGCTCGCGCAGGAAGATGCCGACGATCTCGCCCACCAGGTCCGCGTCGCCGTCCACGCGCTCGAAGAGCTGGGCCTCGTCGATCGGCGCCTCCGCGACGACGCTCTCCGCCGGCGGCGGGGCGGGCGCCGCCTCCCGCGGCGCGCCCTCCGTCCCCGGCAGCAGCCGGGCGAGCGCCTCGAACAGCTCCGCCGTGCGCAGCGGCTTCGTCACGTAGGCGTCCATCCCGGCGGCGAGGCAGCGCTCGCGGTCGCCGGTCATCGCCAGCGCCGTGAGGGCGATGATCGGCACGTGGGCGCCGGTCCGGCGCTCGCGCGCCCGGATCTCCGCCACCGCCTCGAGCCCGCCCAGCCGGGGCATGTGCACGTCCATGAGGACCACGTCGAACACCCCGCGCTCCAGCCGTTCGAGCGCCTCGACGCCGTCGGCCGCCACCGTCACCTGATGCCCGCGCTTGCGCAGGATCGTCAGGGCGACCTTCTGGTTCACCTCGTTGTCGTCGGCGACCAGCACCCGGAGCCCCCGCTGCTCCTCGTGGATCGAGTGCCGCGTGATCAGGGCGCGGTTCCCGTCGGCCGCGGTCGCGCCCGCGTCCGGCGCGGAGCCCGCCGCGTCGGCGCCGCCGCCGAGGACGCGGCGCACGACCTCGAGCAGCATCGCCTGGGAGACCGGCTTCGTGAGATAGGCGGCCATGCCGAGCGAGCGGCAGCGCGCCGCGTCCCCCTTCTGGCCGCCCGACGTCAGCATCATGACCGCATGGCGCGCGACCCCCGGCCGCCGCTGGATGTGGGCGGCGAGCTCGAACCCGTCCATCTCGGGCATGTTGCAGTCGAGGATGATGAGGTCGAAGCTCCGGCCGTCCACCGCGGCGCAGTCGAGCGCGGAGATCGCCTCCTTCGCCCCGTCGAGCAGCGTCGGCACCATGCCCCAGCCCGCCAGCGTGTCGCCGAGGATGCGGCGGTTCGTGGCGTTGTCGTCCACCACCATCACCTCGAGCCCGCGCAGGTCCACCTCGACGGGAGCGGGCGCCTCCGCCGGCCGCGTCTGGATGCCGAGCCGGACGGTGAAGGTGAACACGCTGCCGCCCCCCGGCCGCCGCTCGGCGCGGATCGTCCCGTTCATCATCTCGACCAGGCGCCGGGTGATCGTCAGACCCAGGCCGGTGCCGCCGTACTTCCGCGTGGTGGAGCTGTCCGCCTGGGTGAATGGCTGGAAAAGCCTCGCCTGGGCCGCTTGGGGAATGCCGATTCCCGTGTCCGTCACCGAGCAGCACAGTTCCATTTCATCCGCGGTTTCAGAAACGATTTCCGCTTCCAATTGGACGCCGCCCGACTCGGTGAACTTGATCGCGTTGCTGATCAAATTCAGCAGAACCTGCCGAAACCGTTGCGGATCGCCCCAAATCGCGAATGGAATGCGCGGATCGACCTTCAGTTCCAGCTTCAAACCCTTGGCTTGCGCCCGCGATTCCATCAAAGTTTTGGCCTGTCCGAACAGGCTTTCCACGTTCATCTCGATCTGCTCGAGATCCAGTTTCCCGGCTTCGATCTTCGAAAAATCCAGAATGTCGTTGATGATTCCCAGCAACAAATCCGCGCTCAATCGCACCGTCTCCGCGAATTCCCGTTGATCCTCCGCAAGCGGGGTGTCGAGCAGCAGATCGGTCATCCCGATAATTCCGTTCATCGGCGTGCGCAGCTCGTGGCTCATCATCGCGAGAAATTCACTTTTCGTCCGGCTCGCGACCAGCGCCTCGTCGGCAAGCTTGCGCGCGCGCCGCATCTCCGCTTCCAGCGTTGCGTTTGCTTCCGCCAGCTTGGAATTCGACACGGTCAATTCCGATGTCCTGAGCCGAACGCATTGCTCCAGGTCGTTCAGTTTGTTTTTCGCCGCCTGGAACAGCCGCCATTTCTCGGTCAGCGCATTCGCCAACTGCAACGCCTCCACATTGTCGAACGGCTTTTTGAGAATCACCAGGCGGTCGGTCTGACCCAGCTTATGCACCATGTCCTCCCACGAATAATCCGAGTAGGCGGTGCAAACCACCACTTGGAGATCCGGATATTCCTCCCAAATCCGCGCAATCGTTTCGATTCCATCCCATCCGGGCGGCATGCGCACATCGACGAACGCCATCGCGTACGGCTTTTCCTCGGCCAGCGCCCGGTGAATCAATTCCAACCCTTCCTGCCCCTGGAAGGCCGAATCGAGCGCAAAGGTCGGACCGCTTGACGCGCTTTCGGATTCGCCGAAAATATTCTCCTCGAACGCGTTTAACTCCGAGGCGGTCGTCGTTTGCGG
>CAZKQE010000014.1:0-18793 GCA_964554725.1 uncultured bacterium | reverse complement strand
TCCGCCTATCACGTCGAGCGCAGGCTCGAGGTGGCCGCTCCCGCCGAGCGGGTGTTCGGCGTCGTCAACGACCTGCACGGGTTCGCGGGGGTGCTGGTCCTGTTCGGGTCGCCGTGGGAGACGATCGATCCCGGGGTGCGCAAGACGTTCGACGGCCCGGCGGCGGGGGTCGGTCAGTCGCTGGCGTGGAGCGGCAACCCGGAGGTCGGCCGGGGCCGGATGACGATCGCGGAGAGCGTCCCGGGCCGGAAGGTGGGCATCCAGCTCGAGTTCGTGGAGCCGATGAAGTCCACGGCGGCCTGCGGGCTCACCCTCGCGGACGCGCCGAGCGGCACGATCGTGACCTGGTCCATGGACGGCCGGCACAACTTCCTCGGCAAGGCCATCGGCCTGTTCATGGACATGGACCGGATGCTGGGCGCCGACATCGAGAAGGGCCTCGCGCGGCTGAAGGCCGTCGCCGAGGGACAGCCGGTGGCCGCCGCGATCCGGTTCGCCCGGCGGCGCTAGCGCCCGGCGGGCGTCACGCGGCGGCGGCCGCTCCGCCACCCGGCCGGGCGGCCCCCGGGCATCGTGGTCGCGCTTTCCCGCTGGTCCGGGCGCGGCCGCGGGCGTAGGCTCACGGGCGCGCGGGCGTGGATGATCCCGTCGGGTCGGCGCGCCCCGGCCGCCCCGCGGGCGCCTCCGGCTCCGGCCCGTTCGCCCGCCGCCGGCTGGAGACCGCCAGAATGCATCGCTTCGCGCCCGGTCGCGTCGTCCGTCGCTGCGCGCTCGCCACCCTGCTGCTGAGCGCGCTCCCCGGGCCGTCGGTGGCGGTCCGGAACTCCCTCGTCGAGGAGTTCGACACGACCGCCTTCCGGGATCCGGTGAATACCACCGCCTTCTGGAACACGGCCGGCGGGCGGCTCCAGCTGTTCCCGGTGGTCCCGACACCGCTCGGCACCCACGACACGCCCGGCACGGCGTCCGGCGTCGTGGTCTCGGGCATCGTCGCCTACGTGGCGGACGGGCCCTCCGGACTGCGACTCGTCGATGTCGCCAACCCGACCGCTCCGGTGCTCCTCGGGAGCTACGACACGCCGGGCGACGCCCGGGACGTCGCGGTCGCCGGGACGGTGGCCTACGTGGCCGACGGCCCCGCGGGGCTCCGGGTCATCGACGTCAGCGACCCGACGAATCCGGTCCCGCTCGGCAGCTACGACACCCCGGGCGACGCCTGGAGCGTGACGGTGTCGGGGACGATCGCCTACGTGGCGGACGGCGCGGCGGGGCTGCAGATCATCGGCGTCGGCGACCCCATGGCCCCGTCGCCGCTCGGGAGCCACGACACGCCCGGGGACGCCCGGGACGTCGCGGTCGCGGGGACGGTGGCCTACGTCGCGGATGGACCGTCCGGACTCCGGATCGTCGATGTCGCCGACCCGGCGAGTCCCGTCCTGCTCGGCGCTCACGACACCCCGGATGTCGCCCAGGGGGTGGCGCTGAGCGGGACGGTCGCGTACGTCGCGGACGGAACGTCGGGGCTGCAGGTCATCGCGGTCGGGAACCCGGGGAGCCCCGCGCTCCTCGGCAGCCAGGATACGCCGGGAGTGGCGCGGGGCGTGGCGATCCCGGGCGTCGTCGCGCTGGTGGCCGACGACGCCTCGGGCCTGCAGCTGGTGGACGTGAGCAACCCGGCGAGCCCCGCCATCGTCATCGGCGATGACACCCCCGGCACCGCGCGGGGCGTCGCGGTCTCCGGGGTCGTGGCCTGCGTCGCCGACGGCGACGCGGGGATGCGGCTCCTCGACATCGCCGGCACGGCGCGCGCCGCGCCGCTGGGGAGCTACGACACTCCGAACGTGGCCCGCGACATCGCCCTCGCCGGGACCGTCGCCTACGTCGCGGACGGGCTCTCGGGGCTCGTGATCCTCGACGTGGGCGACCCGGCGGGCCCGACGCTGCTCGGGACCCACGACACGCCGGGCACGGCCTCGGACGTGGTGGTCTCCGGCGCGGTGGCGTACGTGGCGGACGGGACCTCGGGCCTGCGCATGGTCGACGTCGGCGACCCGGCGAACCCCGCGCCGCTCGGTGCCTACGACACTCCCGGCTTCGCCGAGGGGGTGGCGGTCTCGGGGACGCGGGCCTACGTGGCGGACGGCCAGCTGGGACTCAAGATCCTCGACGTCGCGAACCCCGCGAGCCCTGCCCTGCTCGGGTTCGCGTCGACGCTGGGGGTCGCCAGGGCGGTGGTCGTGTCGGGATCGCTGGCCTTCGTCGCCGACGACGCGGCCGGGCTGACGATCCTCGATGTCGGCAACCCGGCCCTCGCCTACCCGATCGGCAACTACGACACGCCCGGCGCGGCCCAGGCGGTTGCACTCTGGGGACGCCTGGCCTTCGTCGCCGACGGAAGCGCGGGGCTCCGGATCCTCGACCTCAGCGACCCCATGGACCCGGTCCTGGTGGGCGCCTTCGACACGCCGGGAAGCGCCGCGGACGTCGTGGTGTCGGGTTCGACGGCATACGTCGCGGACGGGTCCGGTGGGCTCGTCGTGGTGGATGTGAGCGACCCGGCGAACCCCGCCCAGATCGCCAGCCTCGACACGCCGGACATCGCCCTGGGGGTCGCCGTGTCCGGCGCGATCGTCCACGTCGCCGACGGCTCCTCGGGGCTCCGGATCGCCGGGGTGACCCTCGATCGCTACCAGCTGGCGCTCGACACCGGCCGCTCGCTCCCGGTCGACGCCACGAGCGATTCGATCCGCAGGGCCCGGCTCACGACCTCGCAGCAGAACACCGTGAGCTGGGAGTTGAGCGCCGGGGGGACCTGGCAGGCGGTGGCTCCGGGCGCCGGCTGGGTCACGCTCACCGACTCCGGCACGGACCTGCTGTGGCGGACCACGCTCTCCTTCGCGGACCCGGCCGCCACCGCCCCGCCTCCCGAGGTGAGCCGGCTCGAGCTGGAGTGGCTCTACGAGTTCCCCGTCATCCGCTCGGTGACCGACGTCGGCAACGACCAGGGCGGCCGCGTGCGCGTTCGCTTCACGCGCGCGGACAACGACTTCGCGGATCAGGTGCTCCGGCCGGTGACCGGGTACCAGATCTATCATCGGGTGGATGACCCGGGACTCGTGAGCCGCATCGTCGACGCGGCCGCGACCTCCCCGGTCGCGGACGGCACCTGGCCCGGGGCCGCCTCGCTCCCGCCGGTCCGGAGGCTGGGCGACCGGACGTTCGTCCTCGGCGACGGATCGTCGTCGGGTTCGCTTCCCGCCGGCGTCTGGGAGGCCGTCGCCTGGGTGGCGGCCACCCAGAGCGACAGCTACCTCGCGCTGGTCCCCACCACCGCCGACTCCACGGATGCGGGGGTGGCCTGGTCCGTCTTCCTCGTCACCGCCCACACCACCACGCCCTCGGTCTGGTACGCCGGCCATCCCGACAGCGGATACTCGATCGACAACCTGGCGCCGAACGTGCCCACCGGGCTGATCGTCACCCATCAGAGCGGGGTCGGCAGCCAGCTCGACTGGGACCCCCCGGTGGACCCCGACGTTCGATACTTCAGGATCTATCGCTCGAACGTGCCGGGCTTCATCCCCGGACCGTCCAACCTGGTGCACACCGCCACCGCCACTTCCTGGACCGACTCGAGCCACACCGGGGGCCCGGTCCACTACCAGCTCTCCGCCGTGGACTTCGCGGGCAACGAGAGTGCCACCACGTCGGGCGGCGTCGCGGTGGGCGCCGAGCCACCGACGGCCCCGGTCCGGTTCGCGCTCCACGCCCCGGCGCCGAATCCGTCCGCCGGGGAGATCGTGATCCGCTTCGACGTCCCTTCACCGGGAGCCGAAGTGCACATCGGCGTCCATGACGTGGGCGGTCGGCTCGTGCTCCCGCTGGTGGCGGGCCGCCAGCCGCCCGGCGCGCGATCGGTCGTCTGGGACGGCCGCGATCGTCTCGGCCGCGCGCTGCCGACCGGGATGTACATCGTCCGCATGCGCGCGCAGGGTTTCGAGCGGCAGCGGAAGCTCGTGCGGACGAGGTGACGGAGCGGGACCGGCGGCCGTTCTCGTGCGCGGCCGGCCCGGCGCCGGCTTCGCCCCCCTACCCCCCGAGCACCGCGAACCGCACCCGCCAGTAGCGGTTGGTCTCGGCGGCGCGCAGGGCGGATGAGAGCGCCTGGTGGCGCTCGTCCCAGGTGGTCCAGCGGGCGATGAAGCGCTCGGCGGCCGCGGAGATTGACCGATGGAACGACCTCAGGGCCCGGACCCGCGAGCACGTACACGGTCCGATGTCGCCTCGAGCATCGCTCGCATCTACGCCAGGATCGGGCGACGGCCAGTCGCGAAACCGTTGACCCGGCATGCCCGGATGGTGCTACGATGACTCCTCAGGTTTGGCAGTGAAAGTCGCTTGTTCGCGTCCGTGCACCATCCCGTTAAGGTGACTCATGGACACTGGCCGCCGCCGTGCTGCGCGGGCGACTCTGGTCGTCGTGCTGGCCCTCGCTTGCCCGGTGCCGGGCGCCGCAACCCAGAGCGCTCCTCTCCCCGACCCTCGCCCGACCGCACCTTTCTGGTGGAGCACGGCGAGACATGACCCGCTGACGGTCCCGCCGGCCGCTCCCGGCGTGCAGCATGCCGGCTCTCCGCCGGGGGTCGGGCCCGCCGCGAGGATCGAGTCGCCGGACATCCCGGCGGAGACATGGAGCGTGCTGGAAGGGCCTGCCGCACGATCCGGACATGTCGCAGTGCTCGACTCAAGACGACATCAAGCGATCGTGCTGGGCGATGCTGCGGGCCGCATGGACGTCTGGGCCATGCCGCTGGATGGACAGGCGGAATGGTATTCGATTGCGGCTCCTGGGGGCCCATCAACACTCTACTATGCGAAGGCGGTCTACGACGCGGATCTTGACCGGGTCGTCGTGTACTCGGGACATACCGGCGAGGTGTGGGCCCTGGCGCTGGGCAGCCAGCCCGCCTGGTCACCGCTCGCTGCGGCGGGAACGCCACCGCCAGCCCGGTACGGCCACGCGGTCGTGCATGACTCGAACCGCAACCGTTTGATCGTGTTCGGTGGAAACGTCACGGGGATTGGCTATCCCAATGACATCTGGGCGCTCTCATTGAGTGGACCTTCACCGACGTGGGAGCAAGTCGTGGCTGGGGGGACCTGGGACGGTGTTCAGCAGGCCGCCGCGATCTACGACGCGATCGGCGATCGGCTGATCGTGCATGGTGGCGCACTGGGAAATGGCCCCTGGCGATCCAATCTCACGATGGCGGTCGGTCTCGGCGCGTCCGGGACTTGGAGCGTACTCTCCTCCACCGGGCCGACAATGTCTGGGCACGCAGCATGTTACGACCCTGTCGATGAACGCATGGTGCTTTTCGGGGGCGGGAACTACAACCCCATCTCCGGGGCGTTCTACATGATGAACGGCGCATGGGTCCTTTCGCTGGATGGCTCAACAGCTTGGGGCGGAGTTCCGAACTCGGCTTGGACAGCGCCGAGTCCGAGGGTCGATGCGGCCATGATCTGGGATGCCGCCGGCAGTCGGGGAGTCGTCCTGGGGGGATTGACCAGCGAGTACGTGCCGATGCGCGATGCATGGGCGCTCCATCCCTACTCGAGCGAGGGTTGGGTGCCGTTGTTCGAGAATCAGGCACTGCCGCCCCCGGACGAGTCCCACGCCGTGTACGACGCCAGTCGCGGTCGTACCGTCATGCTTTCGTCTCGGCTCGATCGGTTATGGACGCTCACGACGTCACAGTCGACGCACTGGACCGCGGTCCCCACCTCCGGGACGACACCCGTCCCGCGGGTTCGATACACGCTCGTCCACGACGCGCCGCGTGATCGGGTCCTCCTGTTCGGTGGGTGGGCGGGTCAGACGGGCGCCTTCCTCTCCGACCTCTGGGCGCTCGATCTGGGGGGTGCCCCCACCTGGAAACGCCAGTACCCCGGCGGTGGAAGTCCACCTGGGCGCATGGATGCGTCAGCGGCGTACGACCCGGTCCGCCAGGAGATGATCCTGTTCGGCGGCCAGGGCGAGACCGGAACTCGAAGCGATGTCTGGGCGCTAAGGCTGTCAGGGACCGCTTCGAACCCAGGCACGCCCGTGTGGGAACTCCGAAATCCTGCCGGCCCCTCGCTCCCGCTGCGGGGCCACGCGGCGGTCGTGGACATCCCCGGCGACCGCATGCTCGTGGTCGGAGGGTCGGGCCCCGGCGGATACTCCAGCGACGTCCGCGTGATGTCTTTGGGACCCGCGCCCGAATGGTCGGCCGCTCCGCTGGTCGGCGGTATCGGGAATCGCGAATACGCAGCGGCGGTCTACGACCCCCTAGGTCACCGGGTGATTGTCTTCGGTGGAGCGAACCCCTGCTGCCAGAACGATTGCTGGGCCCTCGGCCTCGCGGGCACTCCGTCGTGGAACCTGCTCGGCACCGCCTCCGGCGTGATTCGTCCGGAGGGGACCTTCCTGCCGGGACTCGTCCTCGACTCCGGCCGCAACGCCATCATCTTGAGCGGCGGCGGATACGGCGCATCAAGGCACGCCACGTGGCTGCTCCCCCTCGTACCGGGCGACAGGTGGCATCGAATCTATTCGGGCGAGACCGTGCCGCGTCCACGAAATGGAGCGGCGTGGGTCGTGGACTCCGCTCACGACCGATTGATCCTGTCCGGTGGCCAGGAGTCGCTCGGCAACGATGTTTGGTCTCTCCCGCTCGTGGGCGCACCGGTGTGGCGGCAACACCTGCCCAGCGGCATTGCGCCCGGTCCGCGGCAGTTCGCCTCGGGGGTGTTCGATGCCTCCGGGGATCGCACGATCATCCACGGCGGATCGGGCGCGGGCACCAGCGGAGCGACGTGGCAGCTCACGCTGTCGGGAGCGGACGTCCAGTGGTCCCCGATCGTGGCGGCCGGGGCGCCGCCGCCCCTCGACCGGCACTCGGCAATCGTGGATCCGGCCACCGGCCGGATGATCGTCCACGGCGGGATCCTATCGGGTTCGAACACGATCTCGGGCGGCACCTGGGCACTCTCCCTGTCGCAGGCACCCGCATGGTCGACGCTCGCACCTCCCGGCGCGACTCCAGCACCGCGCTACGCTCACGGAGCCACCTATGACGCACTCCGACACCGATTGCTCGTCTTCGGCGGCGCCGGCCCCGGAGGCACGGTGTTCGACGACATCTGGGCGCTCGACCTCGCAACAGGAGGCGGCTGGTCACAGTTGGTCAGCCCGCAGGGCGGCGCGCCCCTCAGCCAGTATGTATCGTTGGTCTACGACACCTCCCGTGACCGCGTTCTCGGTTTCCCCTTCGACGGGTATCGGCCCTGGGAACTGGACCTCTCCGGCACGGGTGGGTGGACCGGACTCGATCCTGCGGGTGTGCCGGTTGGTGACAGGCTGTATGGCGCGATGACCCGGGACGAGGCACGCGGCCGGTTCCTGGTCGCGGGAGGCGTTCCGAACGACGTCATCGCCCTCGGACCCGAGCCGAACGTGCTTCGCAAACCCATGGGGCTCTCGGCGGTATCGGGGGCCTGCACCGATCTCGTTCGCCTGCGGTGGATCGACGCGTCGGCCGAGGAGGGCTTCGAGGTCCAGGCGAAGTACTCCGGCGCGGACGACGCCACCTACACGACGATCGGTACCACATCGGCGAACATCGAGACGTTCCTTACGACGGGTGCCACGGCTCCGGGCGTACCCATCACTTTTCGCGTCCGGGCGACCAGAGTTGGTGAAGCGTCTCCGTTCTCGAACGAAGCGACGGCCACGCCTGGTCGGGTCGTCCTTGCCGGGACGGTGCCCCCTCCCAAGGCAGTCGAGGTCCATAGCCTGGGAGACGGAACCCGCCTGCGGATTCGAATCCACCCGCCTTCAGATTCGCACTCCTCATGGGCAGGAATCGATGAGCTGACCCTGCGTGTTGCCGACAATCCCTCGTTCAGCTCCTTCGTCGTCGTCCCGGTGGCCCTGGCGGATCACCTTCCCATCGAGACGACGTTCACGGGCATCGAGGGGACTCAGTATTACGTCCAGGCGCGCACCGGGATCTGCGGCACTTCGAGCGTGTGGGTGCAACCACCTGAACCGGTAGCCCCGACCCTGCCGCCCGTGTTGTTCTGCCATGGGATCTTCAGCGATCCCGGCATCTGGGGATCTGAGTGGACCTCCCCACTCGATGCCGTCGGCCGGCCCTACCGACGCATCGAATTTCCCGATTCAGACCGACCATGGCCGGAGTGGGGCGATGACCTCAGGCGGCAACTGGATGCTCTCCTCGGCCCCAACGGAGACCTTCGGAATCATCTGCAGGTCGACATCGTCGCACATAGCCAGGGCGGTTTGGCTTCGCGCCACATGATCGAGGAGCACGGCGAGCGGCGCGTGCGGACCTTGGTCATGCTTGGGACGCCCAACCATGGTGCCCGGAACGTCGCGCGCTACGCGGGAGTGCTGATCCGTGTCTGCAACATCTTGTGCGACCTCGGAGCGCCATGCGCCGACCTCGAGGCCTTCTGCGAGGGCGCGCGCGAGGCAGATTACTATCGCGACGCGGTTCACGCTCTGGATGCCAACTCGGAAGCGCTGCGGACTCTCAACTTCGGGCACTACTCCACGATCGACAATAGCTGTTGGGACCTGCCCTTCGAACAGGACCGCCGTGGGACGACCGACTATCGCTGGATCGCCGGGCTGGGGCCTAGCGTGTTCTCCTGCGTCCGCGACCTGTTGCAGTTGAGAGGCAACTGTTTCGCGTGGAGGGCCAGATTCGGTGAGGAGGAGCCGGACGGATGCGAAGGGGACGGCATCGTGAGTTGGAAGAGCGTCCGTATCCGCGGCATTCCCGACCAGGTGACTCTCGCGGGCCACGCTCATGACCGATTCCTGGCCGTCGAGGGGGCGAGCATTCCGCTCGTGGAGTCCCCGCAGGTGCGAAGCCAGGTCTTCGACTGGATCGACGGCACTCCGAACGCGCCCGCCATGCCGAGTCACCCCACTCGTCTCGCAGGCGGCCTGCGTGCAAACGCGAATCTGCCTTCCGATTCCGTCGCGCTCCACTCTGTGGTCGACTCCATCGCCGGTCCATCGGCCAACATCCACCCCGCCGTGGTCGACTCCGCCGGGATGCTCGTTGCCCATGTGACGTGGCCCGATTCCATGGGATCTCTCCTCCTCCAGGAGCCGGGCGGCGCGATCCACGCGCCGGGCGATACCGCCAGCCTCCCCTGGCTGCACTTCGAGGAGCACTCCGGCATGGGCTACTCCGCCTTCCTCGTGGATGCCCCCGGGCCCGGCACATGGACGGCCCATGTCACGGGGCCGGAGGGCCACCCAAGCGTCGCCTACGAGCTGTCGTGGGTGCTGGTAAATAGCGGCTTTCGGCTGCTGGCAACGGTGGAACCCGCGCTGGTCCGGGCTGGAGAACCCGTCATCGTGCGGGGCACGCTCTCGACGGGCGCCGGACCCGTTGCCGCCGTGATCGGTGCCCGGGTGTTGACCCCGAACGGCACGCGCATCGACATTCAACTCACCGACGACGGCACCGGCGTGGACTCCCTCGCCGGCGACGGCACGTACAGCGGCGTCTACGCCACATCCTGCGAGAACGCGTTTCACCCGATCCTGTTCTCGGCTTCCCCCATGTCGCCTGGAGCTCCGGCGCTCAGGACCGTCGAGTCCGGCGTCCACGTCGTTTGCCACCCCGAGTTGTCCGTGATGTCGATCACTCCGACCCCGGCGGTGGGACAGGTCGGGGTGCCCCACCAGCTCGATGTGCGCCTCCGGAATCTTGGGGAGACGCCCGCCACCGATGTCACGGTGTGCGCGATCGCGACAGCCAGCGGCGATACGATCGGCGTCGCGTTTGCGTCTGTCTCCGCCGGCGACACGATCACGGTGCCCATCTCATGGACGCCCGCCCTCTCCGGCCAGTACCCGATCCGTGTGGTCGCAAGACTCGTGGGGCAGCCCGAAGCGAACCTGTCCGACAATCAGCAGACGATCGCGGTCCTGGTGGGCGGGGCCGCGCCCGTCGCTGGGCTGGCAGGAAACCTGCCAGTTCCCGTTCGTTTCAGCCTCGGACCGCCTCGCCCCAACCCCTTCCGGGACGAAGTGCGAATCGACTTCGAAGTTCCGATGCGATCGCCAGTCTCGCTCGAGGTGTTTGACGTACTCGGTCGGCGCATTCGATCTGTCGAGAGTGCCGTGCTCCCCGCTGGTCGCTATACGAGAGTCTGGAACGGACGACGGGATTCGTATGCGACATCACCGCCCGGCGTGTACTTCGTTCGGCTCATCGCGCCCGGGGTCCAACTGCACCGCAAGGCGGTGCTGATCCGATAGCGAGCGGGTCGTTACGGGCCGGCTCGCAACGCGCTCTTCACACGCCCGCGATCGAGGCGCCGAATAGCGCGGGCCGGGAGGGGTGCTCTTCATCGATGTCGAGCAAAGTTCGCGAGTCGGCGGCGCGTGCCTACCGCGGCGCCGGCTTCGCCCCCCTACCCCCCGAGCACCGCGAACCGCACCCGCCAGTAGCGGTTGGTCTCGGCGGCGCGCAGGGCGGATGAGAGCGCCTGGTGGCGCTCGTCCCAGGTGGTCCAGCGGGCGATGAAGCGCTCGGCGGCCTCGCGGTCGCCGGCGAGCTGGAGTGCCAGCACCTGCCCGAGGAGCGATGCGACCGCGTCGTGGTAGCGGTCGTAGCGGATCGTCAGCTTGCGGCTCCCGGCGTCGTAGACCAGCGCCCCGCGGTCGAGGAACCAGTTGAGCTGCATCAGGGTCATCACGCCGTAGGACTGGTCGGGCCGCGGACGGTTCTTGTTCAGCATGCGGAGCACGCCCGAGACGTAGAGCGCGCGCAGCCGCCGCTCGTCGTAGTAGCCCTTCGCGAGCAGCCGCGGCGCCACGAACAGCGAGACCAGGTCCGACTTCATCTCCTCGAAGGTGGCGGCCCGCGCCTCGAGGGCGTCGTCCAGCTCGCGCCCGCGCCGGTCCCGGTCGGGGCCCAGGTAGTGGCCGATCTCGTGCCACAGGACGCGGTAGAACGACCCCTCGGGGTCGTAGTCGGCGGCGTGCGCGGGATCCACCGCGGCGGCCAGCGAACGCCGCGCGGCGGCCACCATGTCGGGGTGGGTGAGGATGTTGCGACGCATCAGGATCGTGCGGCCGTAGCGGCGCGCGTGCTCGCTCTCGTTGGGCAGGATCGTGGCGGTGTTCGCCCCGCGTGCCTGGCCGAAGTCGGCGATCACGTCGTAGACGCCGACCGGGATGTCCTCGATCACGCGCTTGTGCGTCGAGCACGGGAGCGCGTCCTCGAGCTCCTGGAGCCCGCGGATCGCCTCGCGCACGGCGCGCGTGCGCGCCTCGTCCGTGAGCATCAGGCTCATGCCGTAGGACGCCTTCACCCCGTAGAGCTCGTCGTCGTACGTCTCGTAGGCGCCGATCTGGGCGTTCAGCCGGCCGAACCGGCCCTTCACCCACGAGGCGTCCCCCGCCTCGTAGTCGTTCGCGAGCAGGTCGCGCGCCCGGTGCCGCAGGTACCCGGCGAAGTCGCGGTCGGCGGGTTCGATCGCGTCGGCCGCCCGCCGCAGCCGCCGGTAGATCGCGACCGTGGAGTCGGCGTGCGCGACCGGGTAGGGCACGGCGTAGAAGGCGGCGCGCGAAGGGGACCGCGCCAGCGCCTCGAGCGTGCCGCGCAGGCGCGGGTGGAGCAGCTCGAGGGCGGGGTGGCGGTCGAGCGCCGCCAGGTCGGCCCGCAGGGAGGCCTCGTCGGCCCGACGGACCACCGTGCGCGCGTCGAGCAGGTCGGCGCGGCGCCCGGGATGGGCCGCGAGGAAGGCGTCGAGCTCGGCCTTCGTCACCCCCCAGGGGTAGAAGTGCTTGCCCGGGACCAGAGAGTCCACCGCCAGGAACGGCTCGCGGCGGTTCTCGAGCGTGGAGGCGATCGGGCCCTGGAACTGCTCGTAGAGCTGGGTCAGGTTGCGGACCTCCGCCGACGCCGGCTCGCGCCGGGCGAATGCGGCCAGCTCGGCCCGCGCGCGCCCGGCGTCGCGGTGGAGCAGGTCCTCGTGCAGGCGCTGCAGGATGCCGCCGGCCGCGATCAGCTCGTCGAGCGCCGCCCGTTCGCCCGGGGAGAGCGCCGACAGGTCGGGCGCGAGCCGGATCGTGCGCGTCTTGTCCACGATCGGCTGCGAGCGCGACGCCGGCCACCACCCCGCCGGCAGCCCGCTCGCCGCCGCGGCCGCGCCCGCCACCAGCAGCGCGAGCGCCGGCAGCGGGACGCGGAGCCCCGGGCGACCTCGGATCCCCCTCATCGCAGCCCTCCCCGAGCCGGCCACGGTGTCCATGCGACACCGGCGGCCGCCGCTCCCCTCCGGCGCACCGGCGGGAGCGGCGGGGCGGGTCCGCTAGCGGACGCCGGGAGCGCTGGCGTAGAACGTCTCCTGGACCCGGACGCCGGGACCGGCGAGCAGCACCCCGCGCGGCGCCTCGCGGCACGCCGAGGGCTCGGTCCAGAACGAGAAGCGGCCGACCGCGAGCGCCGGGCCGGTGCGGACGGTGGCGCCGGGCCGGATGAGGAAGCTCTCGCGCGAGAACACCCCGGGCGAGACGTAGATCCGCACCGCCGACTTGAGCTCGGAGTGCCAGGCGATGGACTGGCCCACACGCACGCTGGTCCACTGCGGCTCGAAGCGGACGCAGCGATGGTCGGAGAGCGTGATGCGGTGGACCGGCTCGGGGCGCGGGGACGAGGACCGCCGCGCCGCCGGATCCGCGGGGAGCGCCTCGGCGCTCGCGACCATGGTGCCCTCGGAGGAGGACTCGACGTCGGAGGTGGTGGCGGGGGCGTCCGCGGTCTGCGCCGCCTTGTCGCTCCCGCAGCCGGGGACGGCGGTGAGCAGCAACAGCGCGAGCAGCACGGTCACCGGCCGGAAGGCCGGGGCTGCCGAAGGACCATGGACCCTGAGATCGATGCGCATCGGAACCCTCCCTGGTTGGGGCCACTCGAAGGGGTGACCCCCTGGTGGCGATCCCGGCTCCTGCCGGGCCGCGCCAGCATACCCTCCCTGTCCAGCGGCCACCATCGCGGCCGCGGGCCGGGGCCGGGCCGGCTCTCCAACCTGCGGCAGGTCGGAGGGTTGGACCGTACGCTCCCCCCGCGCCGAACCGCGGCGCCCGCGTCGGCGCAGCGCACCCGCCTGCGGTATAGTCGCCGCTCGCGCGCAACCCCAGCCCGGAGACGACCGCCATCGGACCGCTGCGACATCTGCTTCCCTACCTGCGCCGCCACAGGACCGCCCTCGTCCTGGGCGGCGTTTCCGTCCTCCTCACGAACCTGTTCCAGGTGTGGTCGCCGTGGCTGGTGCGGCAGGCGGTGGACCACATCCAGGCCGGGGTGCCGCGCGCGGTGCTGGCGCGCGACGCCGGGCTCATCCTGCTCGCGGTGACCCTGCAGGGGGTGTTCCTCTACGGCATGCGGATGACGCTCATCCGCACCTCGCGCCGCATGGAGTTCGAGCTGCGCAACGACCTGTTCGACCACCTGGCGCGTCTGCCGGCGGGCATCTACCGCACGCGCAAGGTGGGCGACCTGATGTCGCGCGCGACGAACGACCTCGACGCGGTCCGCGACCTGCTCGGCCCCGGCATCATGTACTTCACGAACACCGCGACCACGCTGGTGATGGCGGTGACCCTCATGTGCCGCATCGACCTGCCGCTCACGCTGCTCGCACTGCTGCCGCTCCCGGTCGTGACGCTGCTCATGGCGCGCTTCGGCGCGCGGCTCTTCCACCACTACGAGGCGATCCAGGCGTCGTTCGCGGCCCTCACCGCCAAGGCGCAGGAGACGCTGGCGGGGATCCGCGTCGTCCAGGCGCACGTCGAGGAGGAGGGCGAGCAACGGGTGTTCCGCGCCCTCCACGACGACTACACCGAGAAGAACCGCGGCATGATCCGCATCATGTCGGCGATGTGGCCGGCGCTGACGCTGCTGGGAGGGATCGCGGCCGCGATCGTGCTGTGGGTGGGCGGCGGCGCGGTGATCCAGGGCCGGATCACGCTGGGCGAGCTGGTCGCGTTCCAGATCTACCTGGCGATGCTGCTGTGGCCGATGATCGCGTTCGGCTGGGTCGCCAACCTGTTCCAGCGCGGCGCCGCCTCGATGGCCCGCATCCGCGAGGTGATGGAGCTGGAGACCGAGGACGACGTGACGCGGGACGGCGCCGCACCCGCGGATGGGGCGACCGGCGACGGCGCGCCCCCGGCCGCGGCCGGGATCGAGCTGCGCGGGGTCGGCTTCCGCTACCCGGGGACCGACCGGATGGTGCTGCGCGGCGTGGACCTCGCGGTGCGGCCGGGCGAGGCGGTCGCGCTGGTCGGCCGCACCGGCGCCGGCAAGACGACCCTGCTCCATCTGGTCGCGCGGCTCTACGAGCCGACCGAGGGCATGGTGCTGCTCGGCGGCGCGCCGGCGTCCGGCATGGCGCGCGGCGCCTACCGACGCCGGCTCGGGATCGTTCCGCAGGAGACCTTCCTGTTCTCGCAGACGATCGCCGAGAACATCGCCTTCGGCGACGACGAAGCGGACGGCGGGCGCGTCGGGCGGGCCGCCCGCGCCGCCGGGCTCGCCCCCGACCTCGAGGGGTTCCCGGACGGGCTCGGCACCCTGCTCGGCGAGCGCGGGATCCGGCTCTCGGGCGGGCAGAAGCAGCGCGTGGCGCTGGCCCGCGCGTTGGCCCTCACGCGGCCGCACCTGCTGCTCGACGACGCGTTCGCGAGCGTGGACCCCGGCACCGAGGAGCGCATCCTCGAGGCCCTGTTCGCGCTCACCCCGCGCCCCTCGATCCTGCTCGCCACCCATCGCCGTTCGGCGCTGCTGCGCGTGGACCGGGTGGTGGTGCTCGACGAGGGCCGCATCGTCGCCTCGGGCAGCCACGCCGAGCTGATCGCGGCCGGCGGCCTCTACGCCGACCTCTACCATCGCGAGGAGATGGTGGAAGAACTCGAGGCGCTCTGATGGCCGGCCCCTTCGACTCCGCCGCCGACGAGATCGACGCCCGCGGCGCGATCTACGACCGCCGCCTGGCCGGGCGGCTGCTGCGCTTCCTCGCCCCCTACAAGAAGGAGGTGGCGCTCTCGGTGGTGCTGCTGGCGGCGATCTCGCTGCTCGAGGTGGCCGGGCCCTATCTGACCAAGGTGGCGATCGACACCTACGTGAAGCCGGTCTCCGGGGCCGGCGCCGCCCCCGCCGAGGCCTCGCGCGGGCTGCTGCTGATCGCGCTGGCCTACGTGGGCGTGCTGGCCGCCGCGTTCGCGCTCCGCTACCTCCAGAGCTACATGATGTCCATGGTGGGCCAGCGGGCGATGCGCGACCTGCGGCTCGACATCTTCCGCCACCTCGGCACGCTCAACCCGTCCTACTTCGACACCCGGCCGGTCGGGCAGATCCTCACCCGCGTCACCCAGGACGTGACGGTCCTCAACGAGCTGTTCTCGCAGGGGGTGGTGGCGGTGCTCGGCGACCTGTTCATCCTGTTCGGCATCGTCGGCGCCATGCTGTGGCTCGACTGGCGGCTCGCGCTGGTGACGCTCACCACCGTGCCGCTGCTCATCGTCGCCACCGCCATCTTCCGCGCCAGGGTGCGCGTGTCGTACCGCCGCGTCCGCACCCGCCTCGCGCGCATGAACGCCTTCCTGCAGGAGCACCTGCAGGGCCTCGACACGCTCAAGTTCTTCAACGCCGAGACGCGCGAGACCCGGCGGTTCGCGCAGGCGAACGAGGAGCACTACGTCGCCCACGCGCAGAACATCTTCTACTACGCGGTGTTCTTCCCCAGCGTCGAGGTCATCGGCGCGCTGGCGATCGCGCTGATCATCTGGTACGGCGGCGGCGGCATCCTGGCCGGCGCGGTGACGTTCGGCGTCGTGGTCGCCTTCATCCAGTACGCCGAGCGGTTCTACCAGCCGGTGCGCGACCTGAGCGAGAAGTACAACATGATCATGTCGGCGATGGTCGCCTCGGAGCGCATCTTCGAGCTGCTCGACACGCCGCCGGCGATCGCCCCGCCCGACGCCCCGCGACCGCTCGCGAGCCTGCGCGGCGAGGTGGAGTTCGACCGCGTGTGGTTCGCCTACCAGGGCGAGGACTGGGTGCTGCGCGACGTCAGCTTCCGGGTGGCGCCCGGCGAGAAGGTGGCGATCGTGGGCGCCACCGGCGCCGGCAAGACGACGATCGCCAACCTCCTGTGCCGCTTCTACGAGTTCCAGCGCGGCGCGGTCCGGGTGGACGGCATCGACCTCCGCGCGGTCGAGGGCCGGGTGTTGCGGCGGCGGATCGGCCTCGTGCTCCAGGACGTGTTCCTGTTCTCGGGCACGGTGCGCGAGAACATCGCCTTCGGCGACCGCGAGCGCGGCGGCGACGCGGTCGAGCGGGCGCTGGCGGAGGTGGGCGGCGCGCGCCTCGCCGCGCGGCTCCCGCGCGGGCTCGACGAGGAGGTGGGCGAGCGCGGGGCCCATCTCTCGATGGGCGAGCGGCAGATCCTGGCGTTCGCCCGCGCGCTCCACTACGACCCCAGCATCCTCATCCTCGACGAGGCGACCTCGAGCGTGGACGTCGAGACCGAGCGGGAGATCCAGGCGGCGCTCCACCGGCTGCTCGAGGGGCGCACGTCGCTCGTGATCGCCCACCGGCTGAGCACGATCCTCGACGCCGACCGCATCCTGGTGCTCCACAAGGGCGAGCTGCGCGAGCAGGGCACCCACGCCGAGCTGCTGGCGCGCGGCGGCATCTACCAGCGGCTCTACGAGCTGCAGTTCCGCCGCCAGCGGGCGGGCGAGCCGGCCGCGCGCGCCTGAGGCCGCCGCGGGCGGCGCCCGCTACGCGCCGCCCACCACCTGCACGCGGATCGTGTTCGTGCTGCCGGTCACGCCGGGCGGCGTGCCGGCGACGATGACCACGGCGTCGCCCCGCCGCGCGCGGCCGCGGTCGAGCAGCGCCCGGTCCACCTCGGCGACCAGCCGGTCGGTGTCGGTGGCGGCCGGCAGCACGTGCGCCTCGACCCCCCACACCGGCGCGAGGCGGCGGCACACCGCCTCGGCGGTGGTGAAGGCGATCACAGGCACCCGCGAGCGGTGGCGGGCGAGGCTGCGCGCGGTGGCGCCGCTGATCGTGAACGCCACCAGCGCCGAGGCGCCGAGGTCCTCGGCGATCCGGGTCGCCGCCTCGGCGATCGCGTCCTGCCGCGAACCGGGGATGGCGCGCAGCGGCGGCAGCCCCGCGGCGTCGGCCTCCGCCGCGAGCGCGATGCGCGCCATGGTGGCGACCGCCTCCTCGGGGTGGGCGCCGGAGCTGGTCTCGCCCGAGAGCATCAGGGCGTCGGCGCCCTCGAACACGGCGTGCGCCACGTCGGAGACCTCGGCCCGCGTCGGGCGCGGCGAGGCGATCATCGAGTCGAGCATCTGGGTGGCGACGATCACCGGCTTGCCGCGGTCGCGGGCCAGGCGGACCGCGCGCCGCTGCGTGATGGGCACCTGCTGGAGCGGCATCTCCACCCCGAGGTCGCCGCGCGCCACCATGATCCCGTCGAAGGCGTCGAGGACCTCCGCCAGCCGCTCGACCGCCTCCGGCTTCTCGAGCTTGGCGATGAGCGGCACCCGCGCGCCGGCCTCCCCCATCGCCCGCCGCGCGGCATCGGCGTCGGCCGGGTCGCGCACGAACGAGAGCGCCACCCAGTCCGCCCCGTGCGCGAGTGCGAACGCCAGGTCGTCGCGGTCCTTGTCGGTGAGGGCCGGGGTGCGGATCTCGACCCCCGGCAGGTTGATGCCCTTGTGGTCGGAGACCCTCCCGCCGACCACGACCCGCGTGCGGGTCTCGCTCCCGCGCACGTCGAGCACCTCGAGCCGGACGTGACCGTCGTCGAGCAGCACCGCGTCGCCGCTGCGGACGTCGCGCGCGAATCCCGGGTAGCTGGTCGCGGCGCGCGCCGCGGTCCCCTCGACCGGTTCGGTGGTGATGACGAACTCGGCGCCCGGCACCAGCGTCGCCTCCCCGCCGGCGAAGCGGCCGAGCCGGATCTTGGGTCCCTGGAGATCGGCGAGCACCGCCACCGCCTTGCCGGCCGCGGCGGCCGCCCCGCGCACACCCTCCAGCATCGCCCGATGCTCCTCGTGCGTCCCGTGCGAGAAGTTGAGCCGCGCGACGTCCATCCCGACGTCCACCAGCGCCCGGATGCGCTCCGGATCGCGCGTGGCGGGCCCGAGCGTGCAGACGATCTTGGCGCGGCGGATCGGGGCGGGCATGGCCGCAGTCTGGCCGAGATGGCGGGGCGGCTCAAGCCGGCCGTCGGCCGCCTCCTCACGGCGCCGGGAGCACCGCGAAGATCGCCACCCCGGTGAGCGGCCCCTCGTCCGCCCCGTACACCATGCGCAGCCGCCGCTCGCCGGCGCGGAACGCGGAGTCGGTCATGAGCGGGATGAACTGGCGCCGCATGCCGAGCATGACGTACTCCTCGACCACCAGGTAGTCCACGCCGCGGCGGCGCGCGTGCTCGATCAGGGCGTCGTAGGCGTCGTCGGGCATCGGCTCGTAACGCATGCGGGCGAAGAACGGCACGTAGGGCTTGCGGTCCATGACGAGCGCGCCGGCGCGACCGTTCACCGCCAGCCACTCGCCGGCGCGGCGCAGCGAGCGCATCGGCCCGTCGTCGAACCGTCGCGCCGCCTCCCCGGCCGGGCCGATCCAGCACAGCACCAGGCCGGCGAGCGCGGCGGCCGCGAGCGCCCCGGCGG
>CAZKQE010000013.1:0-19407 GCA_964554725.1 uncultured bacterium | reverse complement strand
CGGCCGCGGCGCGCGCCCGGCTCGCCGAGGCCGCGCCGGGCGCGCGCGTCGAGGTGGGCGAGGGCGCGGCCGCCCGGCTGGTCGCGGGGAGCGACGCCGACACCGTGCTGAACGGCATCGTCGGGGCGGCCGGGCTCGCCGCCTCGCTGGCGGCGATCGAGGGCGGCCGGCGGCTGGCGCTCGCGAACAAGGAGACGCTGGTCGTGGGGGGACCGCTGGTGGCGGCCGCCCTGGCGCGCCATCCGGAGGCCGCGCTGGTCCCGGTGGACAGCGAGCACAGCGCCGCGCTCCAGTGTCTGGGCGGCCGCCCGGCCGCCGAGGTGGCGCGGCTCACGCTCACCGCCTCGGGCGGCGCGCTGCGCGCGCATCCCGACTGGCGGCGCGCGACCCGCGACGAGGTGCTGGCCCACCCGGTGTGGGCGATGGGGCCGCGCATCACGGTGGACTCGGCGACCCTGTTCAACAAGGGGCTCGAGCTGATCGAGGCGCAGCGGCTGTTCGGGCTCGGCTGGGACCGGCTCGAGGCGGTGCTCCATCCGCAGGCCCGCATCCACGCCCTGGTCACGTTCGTGGACGGCTCGATGACCGCGCAGGCGGCGCCGCCCGACATGCGGCTGCCGATCCGGCTCGGGCTCTCGTGGCCCGAGCACTGGCCCGGCGACCCCGCGCCCCTCGCCGCGGCCGACCTCGCCGGCCTCACGTTCGCGCCGATCCCGCCCGGGCGCCACCCGGCGCTCGACCTGGCGCTGGCCGCCGGACGTGCGGGCGGCACCGCACCGTGCGCGCTGAACGCCGCCGACGAGGTGGCGGTCGAGGCCTTCCTCGCCGGCCGCCTGCCGCTGGGCGCGGTGCCCGAGGTCATCGCCGAGGTGATGGAGGGCCACGCGGTCGAGCCGGTCGCGTCGCTCGACCAGCTGGGCCGGGCGGACGCGCGGGCGCGCGCGGCGGCGCGTGCGGCGGTGGCGCGGCGATGAGCCCCGCGCGCCGGGCCGGGCGGGGCGCCGGGGCATGACGGCCCCGCGGCCCGGGGTCATCGTCTCGACCCACGAGAACCCGCGCGCCCTCGACCTGGTGCTGCGCGCGTGGGCGCGGCAGACCGTGGCCCCGCGGGCGGTGGTGGTCGCCGACGACGGCAGCGGGCCGGAGACCGCGGCGGTGGTCGCGCGCTGGGGGGCGGTCCACGTGCGGTTCGACCACACCGGGGGGTTCGGCAAGTGCCGGGTCGCGAACGCCGCCGCCCTGCGCGCCGGCGAGCTGGGCCTCGACTGGCTGCTGTTCACCGACGGCGACTGGCTGCCGGCACGCGACCTGCTCGCCCGACACCTCGCGGAGACGCGGCCGCGCCGCTTCGTCTCGGGCGGCGGCATCCGGCTCTCGCGCGAGGCGTCGGCCGCGATCGGTCCCGACGAGGTGGACCGCGGCGCCTACGAGCGCGAAGCGGGCAACAAGCCGCACTACCGGCTGCCCCGTCCGCTCGGCCACCTCCTCGACCGCATCCAGCCGCGACGCGCCCCCTGGAAGGGCGGGAACTCCTCGACCTGGCTCGAGCACTTCGTGCGGGTGGGCGGGTACGACGAGCGGTTCGGCTGGGGGCTCGAGGACAACGAGCTGGGGGCCCGGCTCGAGAACGCCGGCGTGCGCGGGTTCTCGATCCGCTACACGGCCCCGGTCTGGCATCTCTGGCACGAGCGCACCTGGGTGGACCCCGAGGCGCTGGTGCGTCATCGGCGGCTGCTGGAGGACACGCGGCGGCTGGGGACGACGCGCACCGCGCACGGGATCCGCGAGCCCGCCCCGCGGCGGGGCGTCGCGGGTCAAGGTCCGGACCCGCCCGACCGATGACTGGAGGATGCCGACGCGTCCCGTCCGGGCCGCGCTTGACGCTCTCCGCGGGGGCGGGGTAGCCTCCGCAAGTGCTTGGCCGCCAAAGGAGTTGCCTGTGATCCAGAACATGATCCTGCCCGGGCTCATCCTGCTCGGGCTCGTGATCTTCGTCCATGAGCTGGGCCACTTCCTCGCGGCGAAGATGCGGGGGGTCCGGGTCCACAAGTTCTCGCTCGGCTTCGGGCCGGCGGTGTTCAAGTTCACCCGCGGCGAGACCGAGTACCGCCTGTCGTGGATCCCGCTCGGCGGCTACGTCTCGATGGCCGGCGACAACCCCAACGAGGACGGCTCGATGCCGACCGGCGAGGGGGAGTACCTGTCCCACCCCTGGTACGGGCGGGCCTTCATCGCGGTCGCGGGACCGCTCGCCAACCTGGTCACCGCGTTCCTCATCATGATGACGATCGGGCTGGTCGGGGTCACCTACCCGGACTTCCCGAACGTGCTGGGGACGGTCGCCGACACCACGCTGGCGCACCGCGCGGGCCTGCGCGCGGGCGACCGGATCACCGCGGTCAACGACGTCCCGGTGGACAGCTGGATGGCGATGTACATGACCCAGCGCCGCCAGCCCGAGGACCGGGAGCTGCGCCTGCGCGCGGCGCGCGGCGACTCGGCCTTCGACCTGACGGTCCCGGCCGGGCTGCGCGAGACGTTCTTCGCCACGCTCGCGCGGCCCTCGGACCCGCCGGTGGTGGGCGCGGTGGTGGTGGGGATGCCGGCCTACAAGGCGGGGCTCAAGGAGCGGGACAGCATCCTGGCGGTGAACGGCGCACCGGTCGCGGTGTGGGAGGACCTGCCGCGGGCGATCTCGTCGCAGACCGACCGCCCGGTCGTGCTGCGCGTGCTGCGCGACGGACGCGCGTTCGACCTCACGGTGACGCCGATCGACCCGGGCGGCGTCGGCGGCGCCAACGCCGGCCGCATCGGCATCGAGGCGCGGCGGCTCGGGAACTACGTCGAGCGCTACCCGCTGCTGCGCTCGATCGAGCTGGGGATCGGTGCCACCGGCGACCTGATCGGCAGCGTCTACCGCGGCATGTGGCTCACCGTGAGCCGGCCGCTCTACTACCGCGAGTACCTGGGCGGACCCATGTTCATCGCCCAGGCGGCGAGCGAGCAGGCGGCGCGCGGGCTCGACTCCTATCTCCAGTTCCTGGCGATGATCAACATCGCCATCATGGCGTTCAATCTGCTCCCCATCCCGGTCCTGGACGGCGGCCACATCGCGCTGGCGCTGCTCCAGGCGTTGCGCGGCCAGGCGATCACGTATCGGGCCTACGTCCGGTTCCAGAAGGTCGGGCTGGCCGTGATCGGCACGCTGTTCGTCCTCATCCTGGCGAACGACCCGCTGCGCTGGCTGCAGCGGCAGCGCGCGCTCGACAAGGCTCCCCAGGAGGGACAGGTTGCCCCGAATCGCCCCTAGCGGCGTTCACGGGTGGGTGACGGCAGGGCTGGTGCTCGCCGCCGCGCAGGGGATCCCCGCGCGGCCGGCCGGGGCCCAGATGGATCTGCTCGGCGAGGTGCGGACGGTCGCCGGCGTGCGGTTCGAGGGTCGGCGGAGCGTGGGCGCCGGCGAGCTCAAGTCGGTGATGAAGACGCGCGGGCCCTCGTTCTGGCCGTGGCGTGAGCGCCCGGCCCTGCGGCCCGACTTCATCCGCTCCGACACGCTCGCCCTTCGCGAGCGCTACCGCCACCACGGGTTCATCGACGCCCGCGTCGGGGCGCGGGTGACCCCGACCGCCGACTCGAGCCGCGTCCTCGTCACCTTCGTCGTCCACGAGGGCGGCCGCTCGCGGGTGGGGGAGGTCGCCTTCGCGGGGGTCCGCTCGCGGCCCGAGGAGGACCTGCGGCGCGCCCTGCTCATGCGCCCCAGCCAGCCGTTCGACCCCTACGCGCTGGGGCTCGACACGCTGCGCATCTCGGAGCGGTACCAGGAGCACGGCTTCCGCCCCCACGTGGACGCCCGGGCGTGGCGCGGCGAGGGGGCGGACTCCCTGCGCTGGCGGGTCCAGTACGACGTCGAAGAGGGCCCGCAGTACCTGGTCGGCGACGTGCTCTACACCTCGGGCTACGAGCGGGTGAGCGAGCGTCTGGTGCGCCGCGAGCTGCTGCTGCGGCGCGGCGACATCTACCGACGCTCGCGCATGCTGCGCTCGGGCGAGCGGCTCTACGACACCGGGCTGTTCAGCCAGGTCCAGATCTCGCCGATCGTGGACTCGACGAACTCGCGCATGGACTTCGAGCTGCGGGTCACCGAGCGCAAGCCGCGCTGGATCGACGCCGGCATCGGCAGCGGCACCGCCGAGCGGTTCCGCGCCACCGGCGAGTGGGGCCACCGCAACCTGTTCGGGCGCGGCTTCCAGGGGGCGCTCTCGAGCCGGGTGGCGTTCAACGGGAACGGGCGCTTCCTGCTGAGCCGGACCGAGCTCTCGCTGCTCGAGCCGTGGCTGCTGCGCACCCGCACCCGCGCCGTGCTGACACCGTACTACGAGCGCAGCGACGACCGCGCGAACCCCGACTGGCTGGTCGAGCAGGACTCGCGCGGCGTCCGGCTCGAGCTGGGCCGCGAGCTGAGCCGCTTCAGCCGCGTCACCCTCACGCAGTCGAACCTGTGGGCGCGGCAGGACCTGACCCTGTTCACGACCGCCCTCGACGCGGCGGTCCGGGACTCGCTCGAGCGCAGCGTGGTCGAGCGCTTCAGCACCCACAGCGTCGGCCTCGGGGTGCTGCGGGACTACCGCGACAACCCGCTGAACGCCTCGCGCGGCTCGATGCAGGCGCTCACCGGCGAGCTGGCGGGCGGCCCGCTCAAGGGGACCAGCAGCTTCCGCAAGGTGGACTTCGTCGCCGCCTGGTACACCCCGTTCGCCCGCCGCTGGGTGCTGGCGACCCGCGTGCGGGCGGGGGCGATCGAGCCGACCGGGACGGCGGCGCCGTTCTCGCCCCAGGCGCAGGTGGACGAGGCGGTCGCCCGCGTGCCGCTGAACGACCGGTTCCGGACCGGCGGGGTCAACTCGATCCGCGGGTTCCCGGAGAGCACGATCCCGCCCGAGGGGGGGCTGGCGATCCTGCAGGCGAACGCCGAGCTGCGGGTGCAGATCGCCGGGCCGTTCGGCCTCGAGCTGTTCGTGGACGCCGGGAATGTCTGGGCGCGCCCGTCGTACATCAAGCGACGGGACTTCACGCCGCGCTGGAGCGGGGACCCGCTCGCCGCCAACGAGGTGCGGTACGTGTTCGGCATCGGGCCGCGCATCAACCTGCCGATCGGACCGCTGCGGCTCGATGTCTCGTGGAGCCTGCGCCCGGCGCCGGGCGAGGCCCAGCACCGTCCCAAGCCGCAGTTCGCCATCGGGCCGTCGTTCTAGGGAGCGCCATGACGGAACCCCGCCCGCCCGACCCCGAGGAGCGCGAGAGCGCGGAGCCCGGCGGACTCGCCGGCGAGATCCGCCACGAGATCGAGGAGGCGGTCGAGCACGTCCCGAAGCCGATCCGCTGGACCGTCGGCAAGCTGGTGCGCCTGGCCTCGCTCGCGCTCGCCGGGCTGGTCGTCGTCGTGGTCGTCACCGCCATCCTCTACGTGGCGAACCGCACGGAGTGGGCCGCGCGCGAGGCGGCCCTGCTGGTCAATCAGGCGCTCGCCCGCCACAGCGACCTGGTGATCGAGATCGGCGACCTCAAGGGGAACCCGTTCACCGGGGTGCGCGTGCTGGCGCCGCGGGTGCGGTTCCGCCAGGGCGGCGGGCTGCCGCTGCTGGAAGCCCCCGAGCTGCGGCTCCGCTACTCGGCATGGGGCCTCGCGACCGGCGGACGCGGCCCGGTCGTGATCGAGGTCGAGCGCCCGGTCGTGCGGCTGCAGCGCGGCGAGGACGGGTCGCTGCGGCTGCCCTCCTGGCGCTCGACGCCGGGCCGCGGGCCCGCGCGGGGCTGGGACTTCGTGCTGCGGATCCGCGACGGGGGCGTGGTCCTGCCCGACACCGGCTGGACCGTGCGCGGGCTCGACCTCGATGCGCGGGCGGCCACCGGGGGCGACACCCGGGTCGAGGTGACGTCGCTGCGCTGGCGGCGGGGCCCCTTCGGCAGCGTGCTGGAACGGTGCGCGCTCGACTACGCGGCCGGCGACAGCGCCCGGCTGCGCGTGCGCGAGCTCCGCACCGGGGACGTCGCGCTGCGGGGTCGCGCCGCCTGGGCGCCCGGCGCCGGCGAGGCGATCGTCCAGCTCGACATCCGCCGCCTGCGCTGGCGCTGGCTGTACGAGGTCACGCGCAACCGCGACCTCGATGTGGACGGCGAGGGCCGCATCACCCTGCAGGCCCGCGGCGGACGGGCCTTCGCCGGACGGTTCGAGGCGGCCGGGGTGTGGGACAGCCTCGAGGCCAACGCTCACGGCGGGTTCGCCTGGCGGGACGGCCGGCTCCGGGTCGAGCCGCTGGTCGGCCGCTCGGCGGCCGGCGACCTCGACGGCGCCGTGACCTGGAGCCGCGACGGCTGGGACATCGCCGCCCAGGTCCGTCGCGGCGACCCCGCGCGCTGGTCGGTGATCGGGATCCGCGGCTGGCCGGCCGGCGACATGAACGGCCGCTTCCGCTACGCGGTGGACGCGCGGCGCGGCAAGCAGGCGCGGCTCGCGGCGACGCTGGCGCCCAGCGAGTGGAGCGGGTGGCGGGCCGACAGCGGCACGGTCGCGGTCGAATTCCCGGCGGTCGGGCCCGACAGCTTCCGGGTGCGTGCGCTGCGCCGCGGCGGGGAGATGACGCTGCGCGCGGTCACCGACTCGACCGGCTGGGCGGGGAGCTACACGCTCGCCCGCTTCCCGCTCGACGAGTGGGCGGAGGGCCGCGCGAGCGGGCTCCGCGGCACGCTCGCGAGCGGGGCCGGCGCCGCCGTCAGCCGGCGCGGCCGGCTCGAGGTGTCCGGGGCGCTCGAGGGCGGCGTCACCGACTGGCTCGGCATCCGCACCGCCCGCTGGCGCATGAGCCGCATGCGGGGCGCGCTGCTGCCGGTGCCCGACCTCGAGGCCGAGGTGCGCCTCGAGGACTTCTCCTTCCTGACCGTCCACTGGGACAGCGCCGCGGTGCCGCTGCGGGTCGGCGACGGCACGGCCGACCTCGCGGGCCTCACCGCCTTCGCCGGCGACACCGTGCTCACCCTGCGCGGCAGCGCCGACTGGGACGGCGGCGGCTGGCGGCTGGCGGCCGACTCCGCCCGGGTGCGCAGCCGCCGGTTCGACTGGCGGGCCGAGGCGCCGCTGCGCCTGGCCGGCGATCCGCGCGGCGTGGACTTCGAACGGCTGGTGGCCCGGGACCGCGACGCGCGTCTCGAGCTCAGCGGACGCTGGGCGGGCCCCGGCGGGAGCTACGACTGGACCGCGCGGGCGGAGCGGCTCGACCTGGGGCGGCTCGGCCTGCCGGACGACCTCGCGCTCTCGGGTTCGGCGGACGCGGACCTGCGGGTCACCGGCGTCGCCGGGGATCCGCGCTGGTCGCTGCGCGCCCGGGCGCGGCGGCCCGGCACCCGCGGGCACGAGGCCGACTCGATCGTGCTGTTCCTGGACGGCGCCCCCTCGCGGCTGGCGGTACGCGAGGCGCGCATGCTGCTCGACGGCGGCGTGGTCGCCGCCGAGGGCGAGGTGGACCGCACCGCCGTGCCGTGGCCCGACACGCTCACCGGCCCCGGGATCGCCCGCTGGCTGGGGGACGCCGCCCACTGGCAGGGGACGGTGCGGGCGGAGCGGTTCCCGATCGACCGCATGGAGCGGCTGCTGCCGGCGGCGAAGGGCTGGCAGGGGCGGGGCGGCGGCCAGCTGGCGATCGCCGGCCGTCCCGGCGCCCCGGAGCTGCGCTGGGACGTCGGGGCGCTCCCGCTGTCGTGGGGCGACTACCGGCTCGACGAGGCCACGGCCCAGGGACGCTACGGGGACGGCCGTCTCGAGGTCGCGCAGCTGCGGATGCGCCGGGGCGGGCTCACCTCGACCATCGTCGGGGCGATGCCGCTGCGGCTCGCGCTCGGCCGCGCGGTCGAGGTGCCGGAGCGGCCGATGGAGTGGCGGGTGGACGTCCCCGACGGCGACCTCGCCCTGCTGCCGCTGTTCGTCCAGCAGATCGGCGCGGCCGCCGGCCGCTTCGACCTGTCGGCCCGAATCGGCGGCACCGCGCGGCACCCCTCGCTCTCCGGCAACGCCCGGGTGCGCGACGGGCGGGTGCGGATGGCGGGCCGCGAGGAGCAGCTCGAGGCGGTGCGCGCCGACCTCACGCTCAGCGACACCCTGATCACCCTCGACTCGCTGAGCGCCCGGCAACGCAAGCGGCAGGGCGCGCCGGGTCTCGTCACCGCGCGCGGCACCGTCGCACTCACCGGGCTGGCGCTCCGGGGCTACCGGTTCGATCTGAGGATGCAGGACTTCACCGCGATCGAGCCGGGGGTCTACGGCGCCGAGTTCGACGGCCAGTTCGTGGTCACCCACGGGCCCCGGGTGGGCGGGGTCACGCTGCCGCTGGTGGTCGGGGACGTCGAGCTGAACCAGGCGGTGGTGTCGTTCGACTTCGCCAACCAGAGCGAGGTCGAGGTGATCGCCGCCGCCACCCGGCCGCTCTACTGGCTCTACCGGATCCAGCTCAGCGCCTCCGACAAGCTGCGATGGAAGCCGCCGGCCGCGGACATCGAGTTCAGCGCCGGACTGCGGGTCGAGCAGACCGTCGACTCCCTCATCATCTATGGAGACATGACGGCGCTGCGGGGTACCTATCACTATCTGAGCAACCGGTTCACGATGGAGCGGGTCAACCTGACCTTCGACAACGTCGGCGGGGTGAACCCCAAGCTGGACATCGTCGCCACCACCCGCGTGCGGCAGCGCCCGCAGGGGGGTGTGGACCTCGGCGCCACGCGCCGGGAGGAGGCCATCACCGTCACGATCACGGGTCGCGCGGCCGAGCCGGTCATGGCCTTCGCCAGCGACAACGGCTGGGACGAGCCGACCATCCTCGGCGCCCTGACCTACGGCCCCCTGTTCGACCCGGGGCTCGACGTCGCGCAGCGGCTCGACGTCGGGGCCAGCCTGGCCGACGACTGGGTGACGCGGAACCTCAACCGGCAGCTCTCGGACGAGGTGTCGCGCCTGTTCCAGGGCTACATCGACGAGGTCGAGCTGTCGCGCGAGTCGGGCAGCCTGTTCCTCGGCCAGGGCGACCCGGTGCTGGGGATCGGCATCCCGGTCGCCCCGCGGCTCGACCTGCGCTACCGGCAGCGCGTGGGGGGCTTCACCCGGCCCGGGACGGCGGTGAACGCCAGCCCGTTCGAGCGCGACGTGGAGGCCCAGTACCGCATCAACCGGTTCTTCTACATCTCGAGCCGGTTCACCCAGCGGCGGGCGCAGACCGGGCTCTCGGTCGGCGACCCGACCGCCCCGGAGTTCAACGTGAACCTGAAGGCGCGATGGGAGTACTGAGCGGGGCGGCGGACGCCCCCGTCCGGCCGGGGCGAGCGCGGTCCGCCGCCCCCGCCCGCCCTCGTGCGCTAGAATGTCCGAACCCCGACCGGGGGGCCGGCACGTCCAACACCCAGGAGGGGCGGCGCCGAACTCCCCGGGCGTCGACCCTCGCGGCCGGTCGTCACGAAAGGATCCTCCGCATGTCCATCCTGAGGCGCGTCGTCGGGCTGGTCCCGGCACTGGTGGTGTCCCTGCTGGTCGCGGGAGGGGCGGAGGCCCAGTACTTCGGCCAGAACAAGGTCCAGTACCGGCAGTACGACTGGCGCGTGCTCACCTCGGACCACTTCGAGGTCTACTACTACACCGGGCTCGACAGCCTCGCGCGCCGGACCCTCGACCTGGCCGAGAAGACGAACGCGATGCTGTCGAGCCGCATGGGGCACGAGCTCGGGCGCCGGGTGCCGCTGATCCTCTACGGCTCGCACAACGACTTCGCCCAGACGAACGTCACCTCGGAGCTGATCGACGCCGGGACCGGCGGCTTCACCGAGCTGCTGCGGAACCGCGTGGTGCTGCCGTTCACGGGCTCCTACGAGGACCTGCGTCACGTGCTCGTGCACGAGCTGACCCACGCCTACATGTTCGACCTGCTCTACGGCGGCGCCGGGGCCTCGCTGATCGCCCGCCAGAGCTTCTTCTCGGTGCCGCTCTGGTTCGCCGAGGGGATGGCCGAGTACTACTCGCTGGGGCTCGAGTCGAACGCGGAGATGTTCCTGCGCGACGGCTCGATCGAGGGCTACCTGCCGCCGCTGCGCTACGCCGGCGGCTACCTGGTCTACAAGCAGGGCCAGTCGGCGATCGGCTATCTGGTCGAGCGGTACGGCGAGGAGCGACTGCGCGACCTGCTGAAGCGCATCCGCACGATGCGCAGCTTCGACCGGGCGTTCCAGCGCAGCCTCGGCACCCCGATCGACCGGTTCGACGAGCAGTGGCGCAGCTGGCTGCGCAAGACCTACTGGCCGACGGTGGCGGTCAAGGAGAACCCCGACGAGTTCGCGCGCCGGCTCACCGACCACCGGCGGGACGCCAGCAGCCTGAACACCTCGCCGGCGGTCTCGCCGCAGGGCGACCGCATCGCCTACTTCTCCGACCGGCGGCAGTACACGGACATCTACATGATGTCGGCGCTCGACGGGAAGGTGCTGCGCCGGGTGATCCGCGGCGAGCGCAACGTCAAGTTCGAGGCGATCCCGTCGTTCCGCAGTGCGATCACCTGGTCGCCGGACGGGTCGCAGCTCGGCCTCACCGCCAAGTCCGCCGGCCGCGACGTGCTCTACCTGGTGGCGGCGAAGGACGGCCGGATCGTGAAGCGTTTCGACCTCGGGGTGGACGCGCTGTTCTTCCCCGCCTGGTCGCCGGTCTCGGACTCGATCGTGGTCGTGGGCGTGAAGGACGGCCGCTCCGACCTGTGGCTGGTGGACGCCACCACCGCCGAGGTGCGCCGGCTCACGGACGACACCTGGGACGAGAAGGAGCCGACCTGGACCCCGGACGGACGCCGGCTGACGTTCTCGTCCGACCGCGGTGCCCCGGTGGTGCTCCATCCCCTGCGGCGCGAGCGCGGCTTCGGCGCCTACGGTCTCTACGACCTGGAGCTGGCGAGCGGCGTCGTGCGGCCGCTGCTCGACACCCACGGGGACGACCTCTCGCCCGCCTGGTCGGCGGACGGGCGGCGGCTGGCGTTCATCACCGACCGCAGCGGGACCCCCAACATCGCCCTCTACGACGTCGAGGACCGCACGATCACCCAGCTCACGGACGTGCTGGGCGGGGTCAAGAGCCTGTCCTGGTCGCGCGAGAACGACCGGCTGGTGTTCTCCGCCTTCAACCGCGGCGGCTTCGACATCTTCGCCGTGAAGGAACCGCTCTCGATCGACGCGGTGGTCGCGCGCCTGCGGCGCCAGGCCCCCCACACGGTGCTCACGCTGGAGACCGCCGCCCGCGAGGCGGAGCGGGACACCACGCCGCCCCCGCCCGCCTACGGGGCGCTCGCGGGCGCCTGGCCGGACTCGCTCACCCCGCGCGCCGACACGCTGCACGCCGCCCGGCGGGACGTGCTGCGCCCGCCCGACGATCCCGCCGACGGCCCCGACTCCTCGCGGGTGACCATGGATCTGCCGCCGTTCGAGCCGCCGCCCTGGAGCGGGGGCCGCTTCAACAACTACCCGGTGCGGCCCGACACGATGCCGCGGCTGGCGGTGCGCAGCCCGCTCGAGGAGCGCGGCGGCCCGTTCGCGCTGCCGGACTCGGTGCTCGGCCAGGAGCCCGCGCGCTACCGGGTGAGGCTCGCCCCCGACTTCGCCGGCGGCGGGTTCTACGCCTCCTCCAGCTTCGGCTTCATCGGCAGCACGCAGTTCCTGCTCAGCGACTTCCTCGGCAACCACAGCATCTACATCGCCACCGACGTCTTCAGCGCCTCGCTCGAGGAGACGAACGCGCTCGCGGTCTACAACTACCTGCCGCGCCGGTGGGACTTCGGCGGCGGCCTGTTCCACTTCAAGAACTACTACTCGTCCCGCGTCACCACCCTGGGGGACGCGCTGGGCAGCCCGCGGCTGTTCTCGGAGCGCAACTTCGGCGCCCTGCTCAACGTCTCGTACCCGTTCGACCGCTTCCGTCGCGCCGAGCTGAGCCTCACCCAGCTGTTCGCCGAGATCCGCTTCTTCGACCCGGTGTTCGGCACCCCGCTCGAGCGGCGCTACCAGTCGGTGACGTCGCCCTCGGTGTCGCTGGTCGGCGACAACGCGCTGTTCGGCTACTACGGGCCGGTGAACGGTCGCCGTTACAACATCACCTACAGCCCCTCGCTGGCGGTGTTCGACAACGGGCTCCAGTACCACACCGTGACCGCCGACCATCGCAAGTACTGGGACCTCACCCACGGCTACACGTTCGCGTTCCGCACCCTGGGCGCCTTCAGCACCGGGCGCGACGCCCGCACGTTCTTCGTCGGCGGGTTCTCGACGCTGCGCGGCTTCGAGGACTTCTCGCTCGAAGGGAGCCGGGTGGCGCTCGCGAACCTCGAGCTGCGGTTCCCGTTCATCCAGCAGCTGGGGCTGGTCGGCCCGGTGCCGATCGGCATCTTCAACCTGCGCGGCGCCGTATTCGCCGACGTCGGCGCGGTCTGGGACAAGGGCGACAAGCTGCGCCTGAGCGTCATCTCGGAGAACCGCCGGGACGGGCTGGTCGCGGGCGCGGTGAACGAGCCGTTCAACGGCCTCGGCTTCGGCTTCGGCGGCGGGGTCCGCACGGCGCTCTACTTCTTCATCCTCAAGCTCGACGCGGCCTGGAACACGGACTTCCGGAACACCAGCCGGCCGCGCTGGCACTTCAGCATCGGGCCGGAGTTCTAGCGCGCCGTCGCGACCGCCGGCCGCGGGCCCCCTCGATTGTCGCTCGGGGGGGCTTTCGGCTAGATTGCGGGCTGCCCCGGACCGCGCCGACGCCCCCCCGGACCCCACCCGCCATGACGGCCATCGACGACCTCAATCCCGAGCAGCGCGCCGCCGTCGAGCACGGCGAGGGCGCGCTGCTGGTGATCGCCGGCGCCGGGAGCGGCAAGACCCGGGTGCTCACCGCGCGGGTCGCCCACCTGATCGCCCGCGGGGTCGCCCCCGAGTCGATCCTCGCCTTCACGTTCACGAACCGCGCCGCGCGCGAGATGCGCGAGCGGATCGCGCGCGCGGTCGGCGACGTCGCCGCCCGGCTGTGGGTGGGCACCTTCCACGCCACCGGGGTGCGGATCCTGCGGCGCGAGGCCGCGGCGGGCCGGTGGCCCGGGCGGTCGCCCGCGTTCGTCATCTACGATCGCGAGGATCAGCTGGCGGTGGTCGAGGAGGTCCTCACCGGCCTCGGGCTGCCGGAAGGGGCGCTGCGCCCGGGGGAGGTGCTGCGGCGCATCTCGGACGCCAAGAACTCGCTGGTCACGGCCGAGGAGTTCGAGCGGGTCGCGGTGAGCCCCCACGAGCGGCGGATCGCCGCCTGCTACCACGGCTACCGGCAGGCGCTGGCGTCGGGCAGCGGGAACGTGTTCGCGGTCGGCGACGAGGACCAGAGCATCTACGGCTGGCGGGGCGCCGACATCTCGAACGTGCTCGACTTCGAGGACGCCTTCCCCGGCACCACGGTCCTCCGGCTCGAGCAGAACTACCGTTCCACCGCCAACATCCTGCGCGCCGCGAACGCGGTGATCGAGAACAACCGCGACCGCAAGGGCAAGCGGCTGTGGTGCGACCGCGGCGACGGGGCACGGCTGAGCTTCGTGCTCGCCGCCGACGAGCAGGACGAGGCGCGGCGCATCGGCGAGGCGCTGCGCGAGCGCGTGGCCGGGGGCGGACGGCTCGACGAGGCCGCCGTCCTCTACCGCACGAACGCGCAGTCGCGCGCGCTCGAGACCGAACTGCGGCGCCTCGGCATGCGCTACGAGATCGTCGGCGGCGTGTCGTTCTACGCCCGGCGCGAGGTGAAGGACCTGCTCGCCTACCTGCGGCTGGCGCTGAACCCGGCGGACCGCGTGGCGTTCTGGCGGGTGTGGAACACCCCGCGCCGCGGCCTCGGCGACGCCGTGCGTGCGCGCCTCGAGACGCTCGATCCCGGGCGTCCGCTCGAGGCCCTGCGGTCGCTGGCGCGCGCGGGCGCCCTGCGCGGCGCCGCCCGCGGCGGGGCGGAGTCGTTCCTGGGGCTGATCGACGAGCTGACCGCGCGGATCGCCGAGCCGCCGGCGGCGCTGCTGCGGCTGGTCCTCGAACGCGTCGAGTACCTGCGGGTCCTCGAGGAGTCCGGCGACGGGGACGCCGCCGACCGGCGCGCCAACGTCGAGGAGCTGGTCGCCGCGGCGCTCGCCTGGGAGCCGGGGGAGGGCGCCGACGGGGTGGCGGGCTTCCTCGCCGAGAGCGCGCTGATCACCGATGCCGACCGCGTCGAGGAGGGGGCCGACCGCGTGCTGCTCCTCACCGCCCACAACGCCAAGGGCCTCGAGTTCCCGATGGTGGTGGTCGCCGGGCTCGAGGAGGGGCTGTTCCCGCACGCCTCGGCGCTCGAGGAGGCGAAGGAGCTGGAGGAGGAGCGCCGCCTCTTCTACGTCGCGCTGACGCGTGCCCGCGAGCGGGTGCTGCTCACCGCCGCCGCCTTCCGGCGCCGGATGGCCCCGGGCGGCGCGTTCATCGCCCGCGGCGGTCAGGTCTCGCGCTTCGTGGACGAGATCCCGGCCGAGCTGCTCGACCGCGAGGAATCCCCGTCCGTGGCGCTCGCCGGCGCCCATGCGTCCGTCGCGAGCCCGCGGTGGGGCGGCCGCGGGGGCGCTCCGGGTCGGCGGACGGAGTCGCACGCGGCCCCGGCCTACCGCACGAGCGGAGCGCTGGCGAAGACGGTGGGGCGCGAGGTGCACCACGAGACCTTCGGCCGCGGGGTGGTCGTGATGGCGGAGGGCGAGGGGAGCGACATCAAATTCACCGTCCGCTTCGGCACCCAGATGCGGAAGGTGCTCGGACGGTTCCTGAGCGGAGGGTTCGATGTCGATCAGCCGTGACGAGGTGATGCGGATCGCCGAGCTGGCGCGGCTCGAGATCCCCGAGGAGCGGATCGGGCGCGTGGCGGCCGAGCTCTCGGCGGTGCTCGACTTCGCCGCGACGCTGCAGGAGCTCGACCTCGCGGGCTGCGAGCCGGGCAGCTTCGCCCCGGCCGGCACCCCGCTGCGTGACGACGCGCTCGACACCCGCCGGCTCGGCGCCGAGACGGCGCTCGCCGCCGCCCCCGAGGGCGAGCACGGCTTCTTCCTGGTGCCGCCGGTGGTCGAGAACCTGAACCCGTGAGCGCCGCGAACGACGCCTGGCGCCTCTCGGCGCGCACGCTCGCCGCGCGGGTGGAGGCGGGCGCGCTCGCCGCCGCGGACGCGGTGGAGTCCGGCTGGGGCGGGCCGGCCGCGGACTGGGAGCCGGAGGTGCGCGCCGTCGCCCACGCCGACCCGGCCGCGCGCGCCGCCGCCGCCGCCGCGGTGACCGGCGGCCCCCTGCGCGGCGTCCCGGTGCTGGTGAAGGACAACCTCTGCACCACCGACCTGCCGACCACCTGCGCCTCGCGCGTGCTCGCCGGCTACCGGCCGCCCTACGACGCCACGGTGATCGCCCGGCTCCGCGCCGCCGGCGCGGTGGTCACCGGCAAGGGCAACATGGACGAGTTCGCGATGGGCTCCTCCACCGAGTTCAGCTGCTACGGGCCGACGCGCAACCCCTACGACCTCACGCGCGTCCCGGGCGGCTCGAGCGGCGGGCCGGCCGCGGCGGTCGCCTACGGGCTGTGTCCGCTCGGGCTCGGCTCCGACACCGGCGGCTCGGTGCGCCAGCCGGCGGCGTTCTGCGGCGTGTTCGGGCTCAAGCCGACCTACGGCCGGCTCTCGCGCTACGGCCTGGTGGCGTTCGGCTCGTCGCTCGACCAGGTCGGCATCTTCGCCCGCCACGCCGGGGACGTCGCCACGGCCTACGCGGCGCTCGCCGGCCCCGATCCCTGCGACGCGACGACGCGGCCCGGCCCCGTGCCCGACGTCTCGGGCTGGGACGCGGGGGTCGAGGGGATGACGTTCGGCTGGCCCGCGAACCTGTGGCGGCAGGGCGTGGACGCGGAGATCGTCGCCGGGCTCGAGGAGGCCGCCGCCGCGCTCGAGCGGGCGGGCGCGCGCCGCGTCGCCTTCGACTTCCTGCCGGGCGAGTTCGCGGTCGCCACCTACTATCTGGTCGCCACCGCCGAGGCGAGCTCGAACCTGGCGCGCTTCGACGGCGTGCGCTACGGCCCGCGCCATCCCGAGAGCGCCGACGTGCGCGCGCTCTACACCCGCACCCGGAGCGAGGGGTTCGGCCCCGAGGTGCAGCGCCGCATCCTGCTCGGCACCTACGCGCTCTCCGCCGGCTACTACGACGCCTACTACCTCACCGCGCAGCGGGCGCGCACGCGCATCCGGCGCGAGTACCAGGCGGCGTTCGCACGCTGCGACCTCATGCTGCTGCCGGCGGCGCCGACGACGGCGTTCCGGCTCGGCGAGAAGACCGAGGACCCGCTGGCGATGTACCTGAGCGACATCTTCACGATCGGCGCCAACCTCGCCGGCATCCCGGGGCTCACGGTGCCGGTCGGGCTCACCGCCGGGAACGGCGGCCCGCCGCTGCCGCGCGCGGTCCAGCTGCTGGGGCCGGAGGACGCCGAGCCGGCGCTGCTGCGGGCGGGGCGCGTCATCGAGACCCGCGGCGACCGCGCGCGCCTGGCACGGACCCACGAGACGGAGTTCGCATGGCCCACGAAGCGGTGATCGGGCTCGAGTGCCACATCCAGCTCGCCACGACCAGCAAGATGTTCTGCGGCTGCCCGGCCGGGTTCGGCGCGGCGCCCAACGCCAGCGTGTGCCCGGTGTGCCTGGGGCTGCCGGGGGCGCTGCCCGCGACGAACCGCGCGGCGGTGGACGCGGCGGTGCGGCTGGGGCTCGCGCTCGGCTGTGACGTGCGCGCGGAGAGCGTGTTCGCGCGCAAGCACTACTTCTATCCCGACATGCCCAAGAACTACCAGATCACCCAGTACGACCGGCCGATCTGCGAGGGCGGCGCGCTGCCGGTGCGGGTCGGGGACGCGACCCGCGCATTCGCGCTCACCCGGGTGCACGCCGAGGAGGACACCGGCAAGTCGTTCCATCCCGAGCGCCACGGCGACCGCCAGGTCTCGCGCGTGGACTTCAACCGCGCCGGCGTCCCGCTGCTCGAGCTGGTCACGCAGCCGGTGTTCCGCGACCCGGCGGAGTGCGCGGCGTTCCTGACGACGCTGCGCCGGATGGTGCGCTGGCTCGGCATCTCGGACGGCGACATGGAAAAGGGCCAGCTCCGCTGCGACGCGAACGTCAGCATCCGTCCGGTCGGGCAGGAGGCGCTCGGCACCAAGACCGAGCTCAAGAACCTGAACTCGATCAAAGGCGTGGAGAAGGGGCTCACCGCCGAGATCGCGCGCCAGCGCGCGGAGGTGGCGGCCGGGCGGGCGATCGCGCAGGCGACGCTGCTCTACGACGCCGACCACGACCGGCTGGCGGTGATGCGCTCGAAGGAGCACGCCCACGACTACCGCTACTTTCCCGAGCCCGACCTGCCGCCGCTGGTGGTGGACGAGGCGGCGCTGGCGGCGGCGCGCGCGCGGATGCCCGAGCTGCCGTGGGCGCGCGAGGCCCGATTCGTCGCCGAGTACGGGCTCCCCGAATACGACGCCGGCATCCTCTGCGACCAGCGCGAGCTCGCCGACTACTTCGAGGCGGTGGCGCGCGGCGGCGACGCGAAGCTGGCGAGCAACTGGCTCATGACTGAGGTGCTGCGCGTGCGGAAGGAGCGGGAGTGGTCGGCGGCGGAGTGGAACGCGCGGGTGCCCGCCGCGCGCATGGCGGGGTTCCTGGCGAAGGTGGCCTCGCGCGAGCTGCCGGGGCCGCTCGCGAAGCAGGTGCTGGTCTGGATGGCGGACGAGCCGGGGGAGGTGGCGGACCTGCTCGCGCGCCACCAGGTCCGGGTCCAGGCCTCGGCCGACGACCTGCGGCCGCTGGTGCTCGCCGCGATCGCGGAGAACCCGGGGCCGGTGGCGCAGTACCTCGGCGGCAAGACCGCGACCCTCGGCTTCCTGGTCGGCCAGGTGATGAAGAAGAGCGGCGGGCAGGCGGTGCCCCAGGCGGTGAAGGAGATGCTCGAGGCCGAGCTCGCCGGTCGCGCCCCGGCGGGGTGAGGCCGGCCGCCGGGGCCGCGTCGCTTGACCCCCCCGGAGGCCGCCGATAGAGTCCGTCGCGTGGGCGAGAGCCATCGTGTCCTGATCGTCGGGGGTGGCGGACGCGAGCACGCGCTCGCGTGGCGGCTGGGCCGCGACCCCGATGTGGAACGGCTGATCGTCGCGCCCGGCAATCCCGGCATCGCCCGCGACGTCGCGTGCGTGCCGGTCCCGGAGTCGGACGCCGACGCCCTGGTCGCCCTGGCCGCCGCCGAGCGGGTGAGCCTGGCGGTCGTCGGGCCCGAGGCGCCGCTCGCGGCCGGCCTCGCCGACCGTCTGGTCGCCGCCGGCATCCCGACCTGCGGCCCCGGCGCGGAGGGGGCCCGGCTCGAATCCAGCAAGTGGGCCGCCAAGCAGGTCATGGCGGCGGCCGGCGTCCCCACCGCCCGCGCCCGCCGCTGCGGGACGCGCGCCGAGGCGCTGGCCGCGCTCGACGCCTTCGCCCCGCCCTGGGTGGTCAAGGCCGATGGTCTCGCCGCGGGCAAGGGCGTGCTGGTCAGCGGGGCGCGCCGCGAGGTCGAGGAGTTCCTCGCCGCCTGCCTCGAGCAGGGGCGCTTCGGCGCCGCGGGCCGCGCGGTGGTGGTCGAGGAGTTCCTGCGGGGCGAGGAGGCCTCGGTGATGGCGGTGTGCGACGGGCGGCGCTTCCTGCTGCTCCCCGCCGCCCGCGACCACAAGCGCGCGCTGGACCGCGACCGCGGCCCCAACACGGGCGGGATGGGCGCCTTCGCGCCGACCCCCGCGGTGGACGCCGCGCTCGAGGAGGAGGTCGGGCGGCGGATCGTCGGCCCGGTGCTGGAGGCGATGGCGGCGCGCGGCGCCCCCTACCGGGGGATCCTCTACGCCGGCCTCATGCTGACCGAGGACGGCCCGCGCGTGGTGGAGTTCAACTGCCGCTTCGGCGACCCCGAGACGCAGGCGGTGCTGCCGCTGCTCGGCGGCTCGCTCGCGAGCCTGCTCGCCTCGGCGGCGGCCGGGCGCCTCGACCCGGAGGCGGTGCGGCGGGAGCGCCGCTCCGCGGTCGCGGTCGCGCTGGTGGACGCGGGCTACCCGGAGCGCGTGGACGGCGGCGGCACGTTCGAGGGACTGGAGGACCTGATGGCCGACGGCGAGACGCTGGTGTTCCACGCCGCGACCGCGCGCGAGCAGGGCCGCTGGCGGGTGAAGGGCGGCCGCGCCCTGCACGTCGTGGGGCGCGGCGCGACGCTCGCCGCCGCCCGGCGGGCCGCCTACGCGGCGGTGGACCGGCTGGGCGGGAGCGG